>NZ_JBXUOY010000288.1:0-6154 GCF_057196705.1 Streptomyces sp. ATLC9
GACGTGCGACTGCGGGACGACCCACGACCGGGACGTGAACGCGGCGAAGAACATCCTGGCCGTCGGGCTGACGGCGTCTGTCTGTGGAGCTGGTGTAAGACCTCAACGGAGTACTCCGGGCGGGCAGTCGGTGATGAAGCAGAAAACCCCACGGCGCGAGCCGTAGGAATCCCCCTCCTTCAGGAGGGGGAGGAAGTCAAGTGGTTTTCCTCCCCGGAGGCGGGATCTCGCGTCTGACGCGGAACACCGTCGCAGGGCGCGGCTGAAGGCATCCTGAAACCACCTGAAGATCTCTTCAGGTGGTCTTTGGCAGGCTGACCCCATGCGCGTACTGATCGTGGAGGACGAGAAGCGGCTCGCCCTGTCGCTGGCCAGGGGCCTGACGGCCGAGGGGTTCGCCGTCGACGTGGCCCACGACGGCGGGGACGGGCTGCACCGGGCCACCGAGGGCTCGTACGACCTGATCGTCCTCGACATCATGCTGCCGGGCATGAACGGCTACCGCGTCTGCTCGGCCCTGCGCGCAGCCGGGGACGAGACACCGATCCTGATGCTGACCGCCAAGGACGGCGAGTACGACGAGGCCGAGGGCCTCGACACCGGCGCCGACGACTACCTCACCAAGCCGTTCTCCTACGTGGTGCTGCTCGCGCGGGTGAGGGCGTTGCTGCGCCGCCGCACCAGGGGCGGGGTGTCCGTACTGCGGGTGGGCGGGCTGACCGTGGACCCCGCCGCGCGGCGGGTGACCCTGGACGGGCGCGAAGTGACGCTGACGGCCAAGGAGTTCGCCGTGCTGGAGTACCTGGCGGTGCGCGCCGGGGAGGTGGTCTCCAAGTCGGAGATCCTCGAACACGTCTGGGACTTCGCCTATGAGGGCGATGTCAACATCGTCGAGGTGTACGTCAGCGCGCTGCGCCGCAAGCTGGGCAGCGCGGCGATCACCACGGTGCGCGGCGCCGGATACCGGCTGGCGAGGACCGGTGCGTAGGCCCGCGTTCTCCCCGTTCGCCCGGCTCACCGTCCGGGTGCGCGCCGCGCTCGGCGCCACGCTCGTGGCGGCGGTGGCCCTGGTGGTGGCCGGGTTCGCGGTGGTCGAGGTGCTCCGCGGGGGCCTCACCGAGAACGCCCGGCTGCACGCCGAGACCACCGCCCGCGAGGTCGCCGCCGGGGTCGCCGACGTGCCCGCGGCCGGGGTGGGAGGAGTGGAGGCGCTGGCCGACGACGAACCTGTGCAGGTCGTGGACGCCTCCGGTGAGGTTCTCGGAGCCGGCGAGCCGCTGCGCGGACGCGGACCCGTGGCCGGGTTCAACCGGCCCGACAAGCCCCGGCAGACGCCCGCCACGCCCTCCCCGGCGGGCCGCGGCGACAGCGACGACGATGACGGGGACGACGACCGGGACGACGACCGGGACGACGACGATGACGGAGGCGACGCCACCCCGGCGCCGCCCGACGAACCCGTGGCGGTGGACCGCAACAGCGTCACCCGGACGGTCGCCCTGCCCGTCGACGGGGACGGCGAGGTGACCTACGACCGCTCCCGGGCGGTGGCGACGCAGGACTTCCGCCTGGTCGCCGTGCAGAGCGTCACCCGCGACCGCGTCCCCGTCACCGTCTACGCCGGGGCCTCCCTCGCCGAGCAGGAGGAGGCCGTCTCGACCGTCACCGGCACCATGCTCGCCGGGCTGCCCGCTCTGCTCGCCGTCGTCGGCGGCGTCACCTGGCTGGTCACCCGGGGCGCGCTGCGCCCGGTGGAGGGCATCCGGCGGGAGATGGCGGCCATCGCGGCCGGCACCGACCTGTCCCGGCGCGTGCCCGAACCCCCCTCACGGGACGAGGTCGCACGCCTGGCACGGACCACCAACGAGACCCTGAGCGCCCTGGAGGCGTCCGTCGAGCGGCAGCGCCGCTTCGTCGCCGACGCCTCGCACGAACTGCGCAGCCCGATCGCCTCCCTGCGCACCCAGCTGGAGGTCGCCGCCGCCCACCCCGGGCTGCTCGACATCGACGGCGCGGTCCACGACACCGTACGGCTGCAGGACCTCGCCGCCGATCTGCTGCTGCTGGCGCGCCTGGACGCCGGGGAGCGCCCCGGGGAGGCGCGGGTGGACCTGTACGCCCTGGTGCGCGAGGAGCTGGCACAGCGCACCGGGAACCGGATCCCCGTCGTCCTGGAGGGCCGCGGGGAGGGGGAGCCGGTGGAGGTGACGGGCTCACGAGGCCAGCTCGCCCGGGTGCTCGGCAACCTGCTGGACAACGCCCGGCGCCACGCGGTCTCCCGCGTCCGGGTGCGGGTGGGGCGCGAGCACGGGCGGGCCGTGCTGGAGGTCGCCGACGACGGCGCCGGGGTGCCGCGGGAGGAACGGGAGAGGATCTTCGAGCGGTTCGTACGGCTGGACGACGCGCGCAGCCGGGACGACGGCGGGGCCGGGCTGGGGCTGGCCATCGCCCGTGACGTGGCGGTCCGGCACGGCGGCGTCCTCACCGTCGGCCGGGCGGCCGAGGGCGGTGCCCTGTTCACCCTGCGGCTGCCCGCTGCGGCCCGCCCCGCCCCGGGCAGCCCGGCGGGGGGCGCCGGGCGGCGTTAGGGGAGGTTGTGGTCGCCGATCCAGCCGAGGGTGCCGGTCCCGCCCCCGCCGGCCTGCGGAGGCGGCGGATGGGCGCAGCCCGGCTGCCCGCCCCGGGGGTACGCCACGGACTCCCCGCGGAGCGCTGAGGTTTGACGGGGCGTCTCAGCCGCGCCCGCGCAGCGACCGCAGGTGCTCGGCGACCGGGGCCAGCGAACCGCGCAGCCCGTCGAGCCCTCCGGGCGGGAGCAGGTCGACGAAGTGGCGCCGCACGGAGGAGACGTGGTGCGGCGCCACCTCGCGCATCGTCTTCCAGCCGTGCTCGGTCAGCACCGCGAACAGCCCGCGTCTGTCGGACTCACAGTTCTCCCGGCGCACCAGCCCGGCCTTCTCCATGCGGGTGATCTGGTGGGACAGGCGGCTCTTGGACTGCAGGGTGGCGGCGGCCAGATCGCTCATACGCAGCCGGTGGCCGTCCGACTCGGAGAGGTTCACCAGGATCTCGTAGTCGTTCATGGTCAGCCCGAACGGCTGGAGGTCCCGCTCCAGTTGGTGCGTGAGGAGCCTGTTGACGTCGAGGTGGACGCGCCAGGCGCGCTGCTCCTCTCCGCTCAGCCAGCGGGTTCCCTTGTCGCTCTCCATGCTCCGGACTCTACCCGGCGGCCGGGAGCCCTCTCGCCGCGGATCTCACCGAAGGAAGCGATTCGGTCACATTCCGAAGCGGCGCTGGATGTCGCCCAACTGCCCGGGAAGCTGTGGCGTCTGCTGGCCGCCGCGCCCGGCGTGCCCGCCGCCGGCACCGGGAACGCCGGGCTGTGACGGCGGCGGGGCGCCTGCGTCCCGTTCCTCCATCAGCACCTCGGTCGACTGGATCAGCACCGTGCCCGCCCCGGTGAAGTCGAACTGGTGCTCCTCGCCGGAGACACCGCCGATCCCGGTCATCGCCCGCAGTCCGCCGAGCACGCCGCGCATGTACTGGTGGTCGTAGTGGTGGCAGGGCGAGGGACAGTCCGCCCAGCCGACCAGCGCCTGCGGATCGACCCGGACCGGCGGTTCCACGAAGTGCACCTCGCCGTTGGAGGCCGCCACGAACTTCCCCGTCCCCAGCAGCGTCACGAAGCCGGGGACGATCGACTGCTTCAGAGCCAGGCTCGGCTCGAAGGCCAGCAGGTTGCCCGAGCGGATGGTGAGGTTGCCGTCCTGAAGGTCGTAGGAGTTGACGTCGAAGGCCCGGTCGGCGAGCAGCATCCTGCCCCTGCCCTCGGCGACCACCCAGTCCGAGGCGTGCAGCGGGGAGTGGAAACTGGCGGCGACCAGCCGGTCCAGGGGGCCGTGGCCGATGCCGTTGAAGGTGATCTGCCCGTAGTAGGCGATCATCTTCCCCTTCTGCAGGAACCACCGGTCCGACAGGTCCACACAGAACGTGTAGGGGTTGACGTTGTCGTTGGACGGCAGTGTGTGGGCGTCGTGGACGATCGGACCGTTCAAAGCTTCTCCTCGCTGGCCTGTACGAACACCTCGCCCTGCCCGGACAGCTCCAGCTGGAACGCCTCGCCCGAGCCGCGCCCGACCATGTCCCGCCAGCCGAGCGCCGTGGAGAGCTTGTTGCGTACGTCCCCGTGGTGGGCGACGTACGCCTGCGGGTCGACGTGGACGGGGCGGCCCGGGGTGATCGGGAGCCGGATCACCCCGCCGTGGGCCATCACGGCCACCGAGCCGTGCCCGGAGAGCGTCGTGGTGAACAGTCCCTGTCCGGTCACCTGGCCGCGCACCATGCCCATGACCCCGCCCTGGGAGCCCATGAACATCGTGCCCTGCTCCAGCGTCCCGTCGAAGGCGAGCAGTCGGTCGGCCTCCACGCAGAGGGTGTCGCCGGACAGTTCGACCACCTCGACGTGGTGGCCGCCGTGGCCGAACAGCACCGTGCCGTCGCCCTCGACCGTCATCAGCGCGGTCGCCTCGCCGGCCAGCCGCCGCCCGATCATCGAGCCGATGCCGCCCTGACCGCCCTGGATGCTGGGCGTGAAGGAGACCTCGCCCCTGTACGCGATCATCGCGCCGCGCTGGCTGAACATCCGCTGCCCGGGCGTCACCCGGGCCTCGACCATCTTGGAGCCGATCTCCCGGAACGGCATCAGATGTCACCGCCGATCGTGTTCCGCTCGCTGGGCTGGACGTAGACCAGCCCTTCGCCCTCGAAGCGGATCTGGAAGGACTCGCCCGACCCCTCGCCCATGAAGGTCCGGAAGTTCACGCCCGTCTGGAACTCCTGCCGCAGATCGCCGGTGTGGGCCACGTACGCCCCCGGGTCCACCTGGAGCGGCATCTGCGGCGTGACGCGCAGCACCACCGCCGGACCGTCCGACATCAGCGCCGCCGTGCCGGTGCCCTCGACGGTGGTGGTGAACAGGCCGTTGCCCTGCGAGGCGCCGCGCAGCCCGGTGAAGGCGGTGCCGGTGCGCAGGGAGCCGTCGGCGCACAACAGGTTGCTGGACTCCACATGGAGCTTCTGTCCATGGAGCGCCACCAGGCCGATGTCGCTCGCGCGGTCGGCGAAGTAACAGGTGCCCTGCCCCTTCACCTCCATCATCTCCATCTGCTCGCCGGTGAGGCGGCGGGTGACCATGCCGCGCAGGCCCTCACCGCCGCCGGTGAGTTTCCTGAAGGCCATCCGGCCGTCGTAGGCGACCATCGAGCCGTTCTTCGCCCTGACCGTGTCGCCTGCCAGGTCGACGGCGAGGACCTTGCCGCCTTGGAGTCGGAACTGAGCCACGGCTCGAATCTACCCGGACACGGGCGTCCGGCGGGAGACCTGCCACAATGACAGAGCTTGTGCATCCCTTCACAAAGGATCTCCCGTGGACCTCAAGACCGCTTCGGCGCTCCGCCGCCTCCGGCTCGTCTCCACCCCGGAGGCGGTCTCCTTCCTGCTGCTTCTGGTGTGCTCCGTGCTCAAGCGCACGACCGAGTTCAACGCGGTACCGGTGATGGGCGCCGTCCACGGCGCCCTCTTCGTGCTCTACCTGATCTTCTGGCTGGACGCCTGGAACCGCGCCAGGTGGCCGATGAGCCGCGCCGCGCTCTACTTCGCGTGCTCGGTGCTGCCCGGCGGCGGTTTCTACGCCGACAGGCTGCTGCGCCGCGAGGCCGAGGCGAGCGTGATCGCCGCCCGGGCCCGTGCCGAGCGGGCCGGGCAGGAAGAGCGGCCCCGCACGGGGGCGGTGGACGCGTGATCGTCGCCTTCTCCGTCACCCCGCTGGGAGTGGGTGAGGACGTGGGGGAGTACGTCGCCGACGCGGTGCGGGTGGTCCGCGAGTCGCGGCTGCCCAACCGTACCGACGCGATGTTCACCTCGATCGAGGGCGAGTGGGAGGAGTGCATGGAGGTGGTGCGGCGGGCGGTGGCCGCCGTCGAGGCCCGGGCACCGCGCGTCTCGCTCGTCCTCAAGGCCGATATCCGCCCCGGGGTCGCCGACGGTCTGACCTCCAAGGTCGCCACCGTCGAGCGGCATCTGGGCTGACCGCCGCCCTCCCCGCCCGGGGGGGGGGGGGGGGGGGGGCGGGGCGGGGGGGCGGCGGCGGTGGGGG
>NZ_JBXUOY010000289.1:0-6138 GCF_057196705.1 Streptomyces sp. ATLC9
GCCGCCCCCCGCCGGGGGGGCGGCCCCGGCCCCCGCCCCCGGGCCCATGGTGTCGCGTCGCCGATCGTGGTCCGGCCGCTGTCCGGGCGGAGCCGGCGTTCAGGCGGCTGGGGGCGGCGGCCCCGTCTGGCAGCCGGGACACCAGTACGCCACACGCCGGGTGGCGGAGGGGCCGGGCCCTCGGACGCGGACGGCCGTGCCACAGCGTGGGCACGGTTTCCCGGCACGGCCGTACACCCACAGATTCCGGCCCGCGCGCACGTCGCCGGTGGTGACGCGGAGGGCACGGGCCTTGTTGACCTCCAGCAGCTTCTTCGCCAGGGCCGTCAGGCGTTCGGGGGAGGGGACCTCACCGATCGGCAGCCAGGGCGTCACCCCGGCCAGGAAGCAGAGTTCCGCCGCGTAGACGTTGCCGACCCCGGCCAGGTTGCGCTGGTCCAGCAACGCCTCGGCGACGGGACGGGCGGGGTCCGACAGCAGGCGGTCCAGAGCCTCCGCCGCGTCCCAGTCCGGGCCCAGGGGGTCCGGGCCCAGATGCCCGACGGCCCTGTCCTCGTCGGCGGTGCGCAGCAGCTCCAGGACGGGGAGGCGGTATCCCACGGCCGAGTGGGCGGTGGTGGTGAGGACGGCGCGGATCTGGTGGCCGGGGCCGCCGCTCCACCGCCTGCCGGGTGCGTAGACGCGCCAGGCGCCGTCCATCCGCAGATGGGAGTGGAGGGTCAGGCCACCCTCGAAGCGGGTGAGGAGGTGCTTGCCGCGCGCGGCGGTCTCCAGCACCTCGCGCCCGGTGAGGTCCACGGTGGCGAGCTTGGGCACCCGCAGGTCGCAGCGGACGAGGGGCGCTCCCGACAGCGCCCGGTGCAACTGCCGGGCGGTGCGCCAGACGGTGTCTCCCTCGGGCACCGGGCCGTCCCTCCTCGCTTGTCGGTCTCGGTTCCGCTCCTCGGCCGCTTCCCGTCGCCGCCGTCCCCATGCGCCTCGCGGATCCTCGTACCGCCGGCCGTCGCGCTGTCACACCGTCAGGCGCGCAGCCGCAGTCCGCGCGGGGTGGCGTGGAAGCCCGCGGTCTCGAGTGCGGTGCCGATGGGGGAGGCCAGGGCCGGGCAGCCGTTGACCCGCTCCACGGTGAGGGTGCCCAGCATTCCGCGGTGCGCGGCCTCGACCAGCGCCTCCACCGCGGCGTTCAGCGACGGACCCTCGGACCGCCAGGCCAGCAGCGTCTTTCCGCCGCGCTCGAGGTAGAGGACGAGCTCGCCGTCGACCAGTACCACCAGGGAGCCCGCCTTGCGGCCCGGCTTGTGGGCCGTGGTGGCCCTGCCCCGGCCCGGCCCGCAGTCCCCCGCCCGGTCCGCCGGCGGTGGATCGGGCCAGGGAAGGGCGGCGCCGTAGGCGCTGGCGGGGTCGGAGGCGGCGAGTACGACGGTGCGCGGGCGGGTGCCCTCGGGCTTCTCGCGGGCCGTGCTGATCGCGCGCAGCCGGTCCACCGCGCCGTCCACGGCGAACTGGGCGGCACCCAGGCCCTCCACCACGTAACCGCGGCGGGCCCGGCCGCTCTCCTCGAAGACCGACAGCACGCGGTAGGCGGCCGAGAAGCCGCCCTCGACCCCCTCGGCGGCGACCGCGCCCCGGGTGACCACGCCGTGCCGGTCCAGCAGGGCGCGGGCCAGGGCGTGGGCCCGGTGGGTGGGGTCGGTCTCCCGGTCGGGCAGCAGTGACCAGCGGCCGGCGACCGTCGGGGGTCCGCTGCGGGAGGCGGCGGGGCGGCGGGAGGCCCCGGCCGGTGAGGTGGGCGGCAGGGAGGCGAGGGACCCGTAACGGCCGCGGGGGGTGCTCCGCCTGGCGCGGTGGGCCGTGGCCCCCGCGGTGCGGCCGGAGCCGAGCAGTGAGCGCAGCGGGGCGAGGGTGTCACCCGTGAGCCTCCCGGACCAGGCCAGATCCCACACGGCCTCGGCCAGTTCGGTGTCGGACGCCTCGTGGCCGGTGGCGCGCACCCGGTCGGCGATCTGCCGGAAGAACAGGCCGTATCCGCCCGAGAGCGCTTCCAGGACCGCCCGGTGGAGCGGTGCGGTCTCCAGCGGGAGGGCTTCGGGCAGCAGCAGCGGGGCGGCGTCGGCGAGGTGGAGGCGGATCCAGCCGTCCTTGCCCGGCAGCGCGCCCGCGCCCGCCCAGAGCACTTCGCCGGTGGCGGTCAGCTCGTCCAGCATGGCCGGGTGGTAGTCGGCCACCCGGGAGGGCAGGATCAGCTTCTCCAGGGCCGAGGCGGGCACGGGAGCGCCCTGGAGCTGCTCGACGGCCCGCAGCAGCCCGTCGATGCCGCGCAGCCCGCCTGCCCCGGCCCCGAGATGCTGCCACTGGGGCAGGAACGCGGCGAGCGAGGCGGGCGGCACCGGCTCCAGCTCCTGGCGCAGCGCGGCCAGGGAGCGGCGGCGCAGCCGCCGCAGCACACCCGTGTCGCACCACTCCTGCTCGCTTCCCGAGGGGTGGAACTCGCCCTGGACCACCCGGCCGGCCGCGGCCAGCCGGTGCAGTGCGCCGTCGGCGACCGCGGTGCCCAGACCGAACCGCCCGGCGGCCCGCGCGGTGGTGAACGGACCGTGGGTGCGGGCGTACCGGGCCAGCAGGTCGCCCAGCGGATCGGCCACGGGCTCGGTGAAGGCCTCGGGCACGCCGACGGGCAGCGCCGCGCCCAGCGCGTCGCGCAGCCGCCCCGCGTCCTCGATCGCCGCCCAGTGCTCCCGTCCCGCGATACGCACGCGGATGGCGCGGCGGGCGTGCTCCAGCTCCCGCGCCCACCGCGGCTCGGCGCCCCGCTCGGTCAGCTCGTCGCCGGTGAGCGGGCCCAGCAGCCGCAGTACGTCGGCGACGCCCTCGGTGTCCTTGACCCGGGGGACTGCGCCGGCTCCGCTGTCGCCGCCATCCGGGAGCCACTGCAGCTCGCGCTCCAGGTCGGCCAGCACCTCCGGGTCCAGCAGCTCGCGCAGCTCGGCCCGGCCCAGCAGCTCGGCCAGCAGCCGGGAGTCCAGCGACAGCGCGGCGGCGCGGCGCTCGGCGAGCGGGGAGTCGCCCTCGTACAGGTACTGGGCGACGTATCCGAACAGCAGGGACCGGGCGAACGGGGAGGGCTCGGGTGTGGTGACCTCCACCAGGCGCACCCGGCGCGACTCGACATCGCCCATCAGCTCGGCCAGTCCGGGTACGTCGAAGACGTCCTGGAGGCACTCGCGCACCGCCTCCAGGACGATCGGGAACGACCCGAACTCACTGGCGACCTGCAGCAGTTGGGCGGCACGCCGGCGCTGTTGCCACAGCGGGGTGCGCCGGCCGGGGTCGCGGCGGGGCAGCAGCAGGGCACGGGCGGCGCACTCGCGGAAGCGGGAGGCGAACAGGGCCGAACCGCCGACCTGGTCGGTGACGGTCCGCTCCACCTCGTCGCGGTCGAACAGGACGTCGGCGGCGCCGACCGGGGGCCGGTCCGGGTCGTGGTCCGGTGCGTTCGCGGGGCCCGGGACCGCAGTCGCGCCGAAGTCCCCGCCGAGGTCGAAGCCCATCAGATCGGTGTCGGGCAGCCGCAGCACGATGCCGTCGTCGGCGTGCATCACCTGCGCGTCCATGCCGAACCGCTCGTCCAGCCGTGCTCCCAGCGCCAGTGCCCACGGCGCGTGCACCTGGGCCCCGAAGGGGGAGTGGATCACGATCCGCCAGTCGCCCAGCTCGTCGCGGAAGCGCTCCACCACGATCGTGCGGTCGTCGGGTACGTGTCCGCAGGCCTGCCGCTGCTCGTCCAGGTAGGCCAGGACGTTGTCCACGGCCCACTCGTCCAGCCCGGCCGCCGCCAGCCGCTCCCGGGCCGCCTCCGGGGCCAGGCCGCCGACCTCCCGCAGGAAGGCTCCCAGCGCGCGGCCCAGCTCCAGCGGGCGGCCCAGCTGGTCGCCCTTCCAGAACGGCAGCCGGCCCGGGACGCCGGGAGCGGGGGTGACCAGGACGCGGTCGCGGGTGATGTCCTCGATGCGCCAGCTGGTCGTGCCCAGGGTGAACACATCGCCCACCCGCGACTCGTAGACCATCTCCTCGTCCAGCTCACCGACGCGGCCGCCCCCCTTCTTCGGGTCGGCACCGGCGAGGAAGACGCCGAACAGGCCGCGGTCGGGGATCGTCCCGCCCGAGGTGACCGCCAGCCGCTGGGCTCCCGGACGCCCGGCGACGGTGTGGGCGACGCGGTCCCACACCAGGCGGGGGCGCAGCTCGGCGAAGGCATCGGACGGATACCGCCCGGCGAGCATGTCCAGCACGGCGGTGTACGCCGACTCCGGCAGCGACGCGAAGGGCGCGGCGCGCCGGACGACCGCGAGCAGTTCGTCGACGTCCCAGGTGTCCGTGGCGGCCATGGCGACGATCTGCTGCGCCAGCACGTCCAGCGGGTTGGAGGGGATGCGCAGGGCCTCGATGGCACCCTCGCGCATCCGCTCGGTGACCACCGCGGACTGCACCAGATCGCCGCGGTACTTGGGGAAGACCACCCCGGACGAGACCGCGCCCACCTGGTGCCCGGCGCGTCCCACCCGCTGCAGCCCGGAGGCGACCGAGGGCGGGGACTCCACCTGGACCACCAGGTCCACCGCGCCCATGTCGATGCCCAGCTCCAGGCTGGAGGTGGCCACCACCGCCGGCAGGCGGCCCGCCTTCAGGTCCTCCTCGACCTGGGAGCGCTGCTCCTTGGAGACCGAACCGTGGTGGGCGCGGGCCAGCACCGGGGGAGCGCCTCCCGCCGCCCCGGACCCGCCCATCAGTTCGGCGGGCGAGTGCCCCTCGGGGACGGGCTCGCCGGTGGCCCGCTCGTAGGCGATCTCGTTGAGCCGGTTGCACAGCCGCTCGGCCAGGCGCCGGGAGTTGGCGAAGACGATGGTGGAGCGGTGGGCCTGGACGAGGTCGGCGATCCGCTCCTCCACCGACGGCCAGATGGAGGGCCGGTCCCCCTGGCCGCCGGGGCCCTGACCGCCCGCGTCCCGCACCGGGGAGCCGCCCAGCTCACCCATGTCCGGCACGGGTACCACGACCGACAGGTCGAACTCCTTGCCCGAGGGCGGCTGCACGATGTGCGCGCCGCGCCGGGGCGAGAGGAAGCGAGCCACCTCGTCCACCGGGCGCACCGTCGCCGACAGGCCGATGCGGCGGGCCGGGCGGTCCAGCAGCTCGTCCAGGCGTTCCAGTGAGAGGGCCAGATGGGCGCCGCGCTTCGTCCCGGCCACGGCGTGGACCTCGTCCAGGATCACCGTCTCCACCCCGCGCAGGGCCTCGCGGGCGGCGGAGGTGAGCATCAGGAACAGCGACTCGGGCGTGGTGATCAGGATGTCCGGCGGGCGCCGGACCAGCGCGCGGCGCTCGGCGGCCGGGGTGTCACCGGAGCGGACCCCGACCCGGACGCCGGGCTCGGGAAGGCCGAGCCGCACCGATTCCTGGCGGATGCCGGTCAGCGGGCTGCGCAGATTGCGTTCGACGTCCACGGCCAGGGCCTTCAGCGGTGAGACGTACAGCACGCGGCAGCGGCGGACCGGATCGGCCGGGGACGGTGTGGCGGCCAGCCGGTCCAGGGAGGCGAGGAAGGCGGCCAGTGTCTTCCCGGAGCCGGTCGGCGCGACGACCAGGACGTCGCGCTCCTCGGCGATCGCCCGCCAGGCGCCCTCCTGGGCGGCGGTGGGAGCCTGGAACGCCCCCGTGAACCATGAGCGGGTCGCGGGGGAGAAGGCGTCGAGAGCCGGTGGCCGGTTCATGGCCTCCATCGTGCACCCCCTCACTGACATCCCCGCACAGGCGGCTCCGGCGCACCCGTACCGGTGCCGGGGCGGCCGGAGTCCCGGCGGAGGCCAGGGAAGGGCCCCGCACAATGGAACGCATGGGCACGGAGGAGCGGGCGCGGCACTGGCGGTACGACCGGCTGCCGGACACGGACCTGCTGCGCGCCCGGAGGGCGTGTGGATCGCGGTCGGGGTGACGGCCGTCGGCTGCTACCTCGCCAAGCTGCTCGGGCTGTCGGTGCCCGCCGGTGCGCTGGAGCGTCCGCCGGTGCGGCGGCTGGCCGCTCTGCTGCCCGTGGCGCTGCTGGCGGCGCTCACCGCGCGGCAGACCTCCGGCGGCGAGGGC
>NZ_JBXUOY010000290.1:0-6138 GCF_057196705.1 Streptomyces sp. ATLC9
CCCCCCGCGCGGCCCCGCCGCGCGGGCGCCGGCGCGCCCCCCCCCCCCCCCCCCCCGGGGCAGTTCACCGCCGTGGGCGACGGCGCCGTAGAGCATCACGCTCGAGTAGTCGGCGAAGCGCGGAACGAGGGCGCCGGCGAGCGTCCTGGCGATCCTGGAGACGTCGAGCAGGTCGCCGAGGGCAACGCCGATGTCGTCCAGGAGCTTCAGCCGCTGCCGGGCGCGCTCGATCTTCTCCATCGCGTCGCGCCGTTCGGTGACGTCCATCACCGTGGAGCTGACGCCGAGGACGCGTCCGTCGGGGCTGGTGAGCCTGCCGTACGACACCGAGCGCCAGCCGTGCCCGCCGGGTGCGGCCAGGACGGTGTCCACGACGGGACGGCCGGTCTCCAGCACGAGGGACTGGATCTGGGCGAGGGTGTCGGCCACGGCCCCCGGCAGGACATCGTGGACGGTCCTGCCGAGGGTCTCGCGGACCGTCCTCCCGTTGAGCCGGGCGAATGCCTCGTTGGCGCGGACGTAGCGGCGCTCGGTGTCGAGGACGGCGATGCCGAGCGGGGAGGTGGCGAAGAGGGCGTCGAGGGCTGCGAGGTCCTGTTCGACGGCGCGCAGCCGGGAGGTCTCGACGATGTTGGCCAGAACGAACGGTTTGCGGTCGGGTGGCGTGAGCAGGGAGGCGCGGGCCTCCACCTCCACGGTGTGCCCGTCCCGGTGGCGGACTCGGAGGTTGCCGCGCCAGTATCCGTTCTCCCGGACGGCCCGGTAGACCTCGCCGCGCGAGGTCGGGGCGCCCGAGGACGCCTCCACGGGGACATCGGTGAGGTAATCGCCGTAGTAGCGGCCGACCATGGCGTCGGCGGGCCAGCCGAGGATCTCCTCGACCGTGGGGCTCCACAGCACGACGTAGCCGTCGGTGTCGAACATGACGACACCGACGCGCAGGGTGTCGAGCAGTGAGGTGGTCACGCCCTCGACCGCGCCGTGGAATGCCTTGGGTGGGTCGCTCACGCCGTCCTCGTCCACGCTCGAGCCTTCGCCCGAGCGCACACCCGGGCACTTTGGGACTGTTTGTCCGCATACCCGATTGTGCATTGAGTCAGGCGTGATCACCGCTTCCCCGGCGCAGGCGCTCGACCAAGTAGCGCCGCTCTCCCGCGCCACCCCCGTCCGCCCCTCCCACTCCGGCGCCGCCCGCCCGGTGCCCGCTCAGCCGCTCGACCATGCCCTGGGCCTCGGCCCGGGTGGCGTAGCGGCCGACGCGGTAGCGGTTGCCGTTCGGGTCCTGCCTTATGACCATCCAGGGGAGCACGGCCTTGCCCTCGCTCATCGTGCGCCCCTCCCGCACGGCGCCCCGCGCCGTGCGACTTCCCCCAGCGATCCACCGGTCTGCATATGCCCGAGCCTACGCCTGAACTTAACGCAGCGCATTCGCATTGACACAATGCGGCATTGTTTCGGCCATGTGTGCGAGCGGCGGCGGGAAGGGCGGGCGGGAGCGCTTCAGCGTACGGGCAGGTGGTACACCGCGCGGTGGCGGTCCGCCGGCACGACCACGTCCGCGGTCTCCACCGGACGCCCGCCCGCGCGGTACGTCCGCTCGATCACCAGTACGGTGTGCCCCGGTACACCGCCCAGCACGAGCATCTCCTCGGCCAGTCCGGGACGGGCGCCGACCTCCTCCACCACGTTGTCCACGACGATGTCGATGGCCGCCATCCGCTCCACCACCCCCCGTCCGCCCAGCGGCCCCTCCTCCGGCAGCATCACGGGGGTGCGTCCGGTGACGGCCAGCGGCTCCCAGGAAGTGGAGAGCATCGAGGGCTCCCCGCCGACACGGAACAGGTAGCGGGTGCACATCACCCGCTCCCCTTCCTTGATCCGCAGCCGCTCGGCGACCGCCGGACCCGCTTCCTCCTGCTCGCTGTGCGACTCCCAGGTGCCCGACACCCATTCGTCGGCCTGCTCCTGACGGAACGGGCCGGCCTCGCCGGCCGGCCGGTAGCCGGTGCGGATCACCCTGCGCGGCACGGGCCGCTCGCGCACGTACGTCCCCGACCCGGAGCGGCCCTCGACCAGCCCCTCGGCCATCAGCACCTTGCGGGCCTCCAGCGCGACGGTGTCCGAGACGCCGTACTCCGCGCGGATACGGGCCTGCGACGGCAGCCGGGTGCGCGGCGGAAGCGTGCCGTCGGCGATCTTCCGGCGGAGATCCCCGGCCACACGCAGATATGCGGGCTGCTCACCGAAAGGCACATGCCCTCCCAACGGCTTGACGGTGCGCAACAGCTTGGCAACGGGAGGATGTACACCGCAATGATCGGCCAGGGTTTCACCCGATGTGATGAAGTGCTGTTCAGGGCAGGTTTCGAGCACGGGTCCGGCCCCCCCCGCAAACCCGGGGGGCCGGGACCGGTGCGGAGCGGTCAGAACCACCGGATGGCGAGAACGCCGGGGCTCAGAACTGCAGCGCCCAGGAGTTGATCCTGCCGGTGTCCCAGTAGGCGTTGTCGCTGACCCTCAGCTTCCAGGTGCCGTTCGCGGCCTCCGAGGAGGCGTCGACGGTGTAGGTACCGATCACGTCGTCGGCGCTGCCGCCCGTCCCGTAGTTCTTGAGACGGTAGGCGGTGCCGTCGGGGGCGACCAGGTCCACCTGCAGGTCACCGCTGTAGGTGTGCCGGATGTCGACCTCGACCTTCAGGTCGGAGGGGGCGTTGCCGCTGACGCCCGAGACGGTGATCGGGGACTCCACGGTGGAGTTGTCGCTGATCGGGTAGTCGGTGGTGTTCTCGAAGCGGTCGCCCGGCGGGTCACCGGGGTCGCCCGGGCCGCCCTCGCCCACGTTCAGCAGCTTGTTCGGGGAGCCGCTGCCGGGGTTGGAGATCGCACCGGTGACGGCGGCGGAGTCCAGGGCGGCCGCGACCTGGGACGGGGTGGCACCCGGGTTGTCGCCCAGGTGCAGCGCGGCGGCACCGGCGACGTGCGGCGCGGCCATCGACGTGCCGGAGATGGTGTTGGTGGCGCTGTCGGAGGTGTGCCAGGTGGAGGTGATGGACGAGCCCGGCGCGAAGATGTCCAGGATGCTGCCGTAGTTGGAGAAGGACGAGCGCGCGTCGGAGCTGGTGGTGGACCCGACGGTGAGGGCCTCGGCGACCCGGGCGGGGGAGGAGGTCGACGCGTTGGTGTTGGAGTTGCCCGCGGCCACGGCGTAGGTGACGCCGGAGGCGATGGAGTTGCGCACGGCGGTGTCGAGGGTGGAGTTGGCGCCGCCGCCCAGGCTCATGTTGGCCACCGCGGGCTTGACGGCGTTCCGCGTCACCCAGTCGACGCCCGCGACCACGCCGGAGATGGTGCCGGAGCCGTTGTTGTCCAGCACGCGCACGGCCACGATCTTCGCCTTCTTGGCGACGCCGTGCGAGGTGCCCGCGACGGTGCCGGCGACGTGGGTGCCGTGGCCGTTGCCGTCCTGCGCCACGTTGTCGCCGTCCACCGCGTCGTAGCCGTTCACCGCCCGGCCGCCGAAGTCGCCGTGGCTGATCCGCACACCGGTGTCGATGATGTAGGCGTTCACACCCTGCCCGGCTGAGTCCGGGTAGGTGTAGCTGCGGTCGAGCGGCAGGGACCGCTGGTCGATGCGGTCCAGGCCCCAGGACGGCGGGTTGGTCTGGGTGCCGGCGATGGAGACCTTCTGGTCCTGCGCCACCGCGTCCACGGCCGGGTCGGCGGCGAGCTTCTTCGCCTCGGCCTCGGTCAGCCGGACCGCGTAGCCGTTGAGCGCCTCGCGGTAGGTGCGCTTGATGGAGGCGCCGTACTTCTTCATCAGCGACCTGCCCTTCGAGGAACCGGCGTCGGCCGCGTCCTCGTCGAGGGTCACGATGTAGCTGTTCTCGATCGCTCCGGGGGCGTCGGCGTTCTGGATCACGCCTTCGGCGGGCGGAGCGGCCACGGCCGCCGCGGCGGGCACGAAACCGATGGCCAGGGCCGCGGCGGTCACCGCGGCCACGTGGGCACGTCTGCGTCGGGTGGGACGCATCGCTGCCATGTGGGGGTCCTCCTCTTGTGGGGTGCGCTACTGAGGGATGCGCATGGGCATGACAAACCAGGCACCGGAAGGTGCGGGGTGCCGGAATGACTCGCCGCTCGAAAGATTCGCCGATCCACAGGAAAGACACAAGGGTGCGTGCACAAAGACACGTACATGTCACATGCCGTCAACACACTTCCGGTCACGGCGCGTCGGCTCCGGATCACCCTCGACCAGCACGCGCGGGACCGTGACGCGGCGGTTTCTCCGCCTACGTCGCCGCGTCTCTGGAACAGAGAGTCGCCATGGACAAGCTGCGAGAGATCGTCGCCGACTTCGAGACCGACAACGAAGCTCTCACCCGCGAAGAGGTCGAGGCCCCCGGCCCGCGTCAAGTGGGCCTTCCCCCGCGCAGACGTTCATGACGTCACCAGGGGGATCACCGACCAGGCCGCCGTCCTCCCCCGCACCCACCACCTTCACGGCCACAAGTACGCCATCGATGCCGCTCTCGCCGCCATCGCGCGCGGCGCGCCCCAGCCGGTCACCGTCCTCACCCCCGATCCCGAAGACCTGACACTCCTGTGCGGCCTTTCTGTGGAGGTCGTCAAGGTCTGAGACCGTGTCGCCGCCCCCTCCCGACAAACGCTGTCACCGCATCGCCGGATCGAGGATTCGCTGCGGCCGGATACCTGTGCCCGACCCGCCGAAAAGCGAGTCGGGCACGGACATCGGCCCGGTGTCAGACGTTGAAGCGGAACTCCACCACGTCGCCGTCGCGCATCACGTAGTCCTTTCCCTCCATGCGGGCCTTGCCGCGGGCGCGGGCCTCGGCCACCGAGCCCGCCTCGACCAGGTCCCCGAAGGAGATGACCTCGGCCTTGATGAAGCCCTTCTGGAAGTCGGTGTGGATCACCCCGGCCGCCTCGGGGGCCGTGGCGCCCTTGCGGATCGTCCAGGCGCGGGCCTCCTTCGGACCCGCCGTCAGGTAGGTCTGGAGGCCCAAGGTGTCGAAGCCGACGCGGGCGAGGGTTGCCAGGCCCGGCTCCTCCTGGCCGACCGACTGGAGCAGTTCCAGGGCCTCGTCCTCGTCCAGCTCGGCGAGGTCGGACTCCAGCTTGGCGTTGAGGAAGATCGCCTCGGCCGGGGCGACCAGCTTGCGCTGCTCCTCCTTGAACGCCTCGTCGCCCAGCTCGTCCTCGTCCACGTTGAAGACGTAGAGGAAGGGCTTGGTGGTGAGCAGGTGCAGGTCGTGCAGGAGCCCGGCCCGCTCGGAGCCCTGGACGATGCCCGCCGAGAACAGCGTGCGGCCCTCGTCCAGGATGGCCCTGGCCTCCTCGACGGCCTTGACCTTGGGCTGGACGTCCTTCTTGGTCCGGGACTCCTTCTGGAGCCGGGGCAGGACCTTCTCGATGGTCTGGAGGTCGGCGAGGATCAGCTCGGTGTCGATCGTCTCGATGTCGTCCCCCGGCGAGACCCTGCCGTCGACGTGGACCACGTTCTCGTCGTCGAAGGCGCGGATGACCTGGCAGATCGCGTCCGACTCGCGGATGTTCGCCAGGAACTTGTTGCCCAGTCCCTCGCCCTCGCTCGCGCCGCGCACGATGCCGGCGATGTCGACGAAGTCGACGGTCGCGGGCAGGACCCGCTGGGAGCCGAAGATCTCCGCCAGCCGGGCGAGCCGGGCGTCGGGGACGCCGACGACGCCGACGTTCGGCTCGATGGTGGCGAACGGGTAGTTGGCCGCCAGGACGTCGTTCTTGGTCAGGGCGTTGAACAGGGTCGACTTGCCGACATTGGGCAGACCGACGATTCCGATCGTGAGCGACACGTGGCGACTTCCCGTAGCGAGAGGATCTGGGTGGACCGGCCCGGACGGGGGCCGATCCACCAGTCTACGGGCACTCCAAAGGACGGCCCTGGCGTGTCCGTACCGGGATCCGGGGCGGTGTCCGGCCTACGTTGGTGCGGTGGAGCAACACAGTGCGCGCATCCCCCGTCTCCGTCCGCGACGCCGGGCGGTGCGGCCCGCGTCCCCCGAAACCGAGAAGAGCGCGCTCCGGCGCACGCCGGAGCGGCCCGTGCCGGGCCCGCCCCGCGCGGACGCCGGGGCCGCC
>NZ_JBXUOY010000291.1:0-6107 GCF_057196705.1 Streptomyces sp. ATLC9
GACCGGGACCGGGGGACCGGTCGCGGCCCCGCACCACCCTCACCCGTCGGCGGCCTTCCCGGCCACGTAGACGGTGTTGGCCGACTCCTCCCCCGGCCGGTAGGGGTTGCCGAAGCGGACGACGTGGGCCTCGGCGGTGGCGAAGACCCGCGCCAGTACGGCGGTGAAGTCCTCGTCGGGCGGGTCGTCGGACCACAGGGCGAAGACGCCGCCGGGGTGGAGGTGCTCCGACAGGGCGCGCAGCCCGGCCTCCTCGTAGAACGGGGCGTGGCCGGGATGCAGCACATGGCGCGGCGAGTGGTCGACGTCCAGCAGGATCGCGTGGAGGCGGCCGCCGGGCCGCTCCGGGTCCAGCCCCCCGGTGCCCGCGGCCCGCTCGAAGAAGTCGCCCCGGACGAGCCGGCAGCGCCGGTCCGACACCAGCTCCCCGCCCAGCGGCACCAGTTTCTCCCGGTGCCAGCGGATGACGTCGGGGAGGGCGTCGAGGACGACCAGCGAGCGCACCCGCCGGTCCTCCAGCACCGTCCGCGCGGTGTGGCCGAGGCCGAGCCCGCCCACGGCCACGTCCAGCCCGGCGCCGGCCCCGGTCCCGTCCTTGGGGAGGGCTGCCAGGCCGAGGCGGGCCAGTTCGGTCTCGCCGGCGGTGAAGAGGCTGGACATGAGGAACTCGTCGCCGAGTTTGACCTCGTACACCTCCCGTCCGGTCACCGGGTCCCGGCGGCGGCGCAGGCTGATGTCGCCCATCGGGGTGGGGCGCCAGTCGATCTCCTCGAAGCGCGTGCTCATACGGTCGCCCTCCGGTGCGGTCAGGCGTCGATGACGACGGGGATGACCAGGGGCTTGCGGCGGTAGGTGCGGAAGGCCCAGGAGGCCACGGAGCGGGCGATGAGCTGCTCGAGCTGCTGCGCGTCCCCCACCCCCTCCTCGGCCGCCGCGGCCAGGGTCTTCTCGATCACCGGGACGGCCGAGGCGAACGTCCCCCCGTCGTGGACGAAGCCGCGGGCCAGGAAGTCCGGAGGCTCGGCCAGAGCGCCGGTGTCGGCGTCGACGATGGCGACGACGGTCACCACGCCCTCGGAGGCGAGGGTGAGCCGGTCCTTCAGGGACGCCTCGGTGGCGCCGCCGACCTCCATGCCGTCGACGTAGACGTTGCCCGCGGGCACCTTGCCGGTGATGGAGGCGCGCCCGTCGACGAGGTCGACGACGACGCCGTCCTCGGCGACGACGACCCGGTCGGGGTCGACGCCGGTGCGCACGGCCAGGTCCGCGTTGGCCTTGAGGTGCTTGAACTCGCCGTGCACCGGCATGACGTTGCGGGGCTTGACGATGTTGTAGCAGTAGACGAGCTCGCCGGCGCTGGCGTGGCCGGAGACGTGGACCTTGGCGTTGCCCTTGTGGACGACGTTGGCGCCCCAGCGGGTCAGCCCGTTGATCACCCGGTAGATGGCGGTCTCGTTGCCGGGGATGAGGGAGCTGGCCATCAGCACGGTGTCGCCCTTGCCGATGCGGATCATGTGGTCGCGGTTGGCCATCCGCGACAGCGCCGCCATCGGCTCGCCCTGGGAGCCGGTGCACACCAGCGTGACCTTGTGGTCGGGCAGCTTCTCCAGTTCCCTCATCCCGACCACCAGGCCGGAGGGGACCTTCAGATAGCCCAGTTCGCGGGCGATGCCCATGTTGCGGACCATCGAGCGGCCCACGAAGGCGACCTTGCGGCCGTAGGCGTGGGCGGCGTCCAGCACCTGCTGGATGCGGTGCACATGGCTGGCGAAGCTGGAGACGATGACCCGCCGGGGCGCGGTGCGCATCACCTGCTCGATCGCGGGGCTCAGGTCGGCCTCGGCGGTGGTGAATCCGGGGACCTCGGCGTTGGTGGAGTCGGTGAGGAAGAGGTCGACGCCCTCCTCGCCGAGCCGGGCGAAGGCGCGCAGGTCGGTGATGCGGCCGTCCAGCGGGAACTGGTCCATCTTGAAGTCGCCGGTGTGCAGCACCAGACCCGCGCCGGTGCGGATGGCGACGGCCAGACTGTCGGGGATGGAGTGGTTGACCGCGACGAACTCGCAGTCGAAGGGGCCCAGGCCCCGCCGGTCGCCCTCCTTCACCCGCGCCGTGCGCGGCCTGATGCCGTGCTCCTTGAGCTTGGCCTCCAGGAAGGCCAGGGTCAGCTTGGAGCCGACGACGGGGATGTCCGCCCGCTCGCGCAGCAGGTACGGCACGCCGCCGATGTGGTCCTCGTGGCCGTGGGTGAGCACCACGGCGACCACGTCGTCCAGGCGGTCGCGGATGGAGGTGAAGTCCGGCAGGATCACGTCCACGCCGGGCTGGTGCTCCTCGGGGAAGAGCACGCCGCAGTCGACGATCAGCAGCTTGCCGCCGTACTCGAAGACGGTCATGTTGCGGCCGATCTCCCCCAGGCCGCCCAGGGCGACGACCCTCAGCCCTCCCTCGGGCAGCTTGGGGGCGGGCTTCAGCTCAGGGTGTGGATGACTCATACCCTGACGCTATCCGAGGGCGGCCGGGCTGTCTCATCGCCCCTTCCACCAGCCGGTTCGCTTCGCACGGCGGAGGCGGGACGGCGGCGGGCGGGCGGGGCGCTCAGCCCTGCGGGCCGAGCCGGCGGCGGAGGGTGGCGGCGAAGTCCTCGGCGGCCATGAGCTGGGCGCGCAGGGTCTCGCAGCGGGCCTCGGCGACCTTGCGGTAGGCGTCCAGGCGCTCCCGCAGCCGTTCCCGTTCCGCCTCCTCCAGCGGCTCGCCGGCCGAGAGCCGGTCGGTGACGGACAGCAGGTCGCGCATCTCCTCCAGGGAGAAGTCCAGCGGTTTCATCCGGCGGATGACCATCAGGCGGTCGACGTCGGCGGCGGTGTAGAGCCGGAAACCCCCCTTGGTGCGGGCGGAGGGGACGACGAGGCCGACCTCCTCGTAGTGCCGGATGGTGCGCAGCGACAGTCCCGTCCGGTCGGCCACCTCACCGATCTGCATCCGCTGCTCGTCCGCCACTGCCGATTCCCCTCTGATGCCCGAACATTTTTCGGGTTCGTAAACCCCAACCCTACCGCGTGATATGAATCACAAGGCATCGCACGGTATTTACCTGCGATTTACAGGACTCCGGCCGCAATCATCCCTCACGTCAGGGTAGGGTTTGTTTCCGGGCGGAACATCGCCCTCCCCAGTCCCGTCGGGCGACGGTGCCCGACCGGCGGTCCCCCGCGTCCGCCGATCCCTGGTCTCGCCCCTGTCGGGTACGACGGCCGCGGCACGGCCGGGTCCTCCCGCTCCGCACGGAAGTCGCGCACGCCGCGCGCACGCCTGACGCCTGCGCGCCCGATATGGAAACGGATGCATGTCCGCTGACACCTCCGCAGCCCGGCGGCTGCGCCCCTCCCGCCCCGACTGGCTCGCCTCGCCCAAGGTCTTCCGCACCGAGGTGCTGGCCGGCCTGGTCGTCGCCCTGGCCCTGATCCCCGAGGCGATCTCGTTCTCGATCATCGCCGGGGTGGATCCGGCCGTCGGCCTGTTCGCCTCCTTCACCATGGCCGTGGTGATCTCGGTCGTGGGCGGCCGCAAGGCGATGATCTCCGCCGCCACCGGCGCCATCGCCCTGGTCATCGCCCCGCTCAACCGCGAGCACGGTCTGGGCTACCTGGTCGCCGCCGTCATCCTGGGCGGTCTGATGCAGATCGCCCTCGGCGCGCTCGGGGTGGCCAAGCTGATGCGGTTCGTGCCGCGCAGCGTGATGGTCGGCTTCGTCAACGCGCTCGCCATCCTGATCTTCATGGCGCAGGTGCCGGAGATCACCGGCGTGCCCTGGGCGGTCTACCCGCTGGTGATCGGCGGACTGGCGCTGATGGTGTTCTTCCCGAAGGTCACCACGGTGGTGCCCGCCCCGCTGGTGTCCATCGTCATCCTGACCGTCATCACCGTCGCCGCGGGCATCGCGGTGCCCACCGTCGGCGACAAGGGCGAGCTGCCCTCGTCCCTGCCCGTCCCCGGCCTGCCCGACATCCCCTTCACCACCGACACCCTGGTCACCGTCGCCCCCTACGCGTTCGCCCTCGCCCTGGTGGGGCTGATGGAGTCGCTGATGACGGCCAAGCTGGTCGACGACATCACCGACACCCACTCCAACAAGACCCGCGAGTCCATCGGCCAGGGCGTCGCCAACGTCGTCACCGGCCTCTTCGGCGGCATGGGCGGCTGCGCGATGATCGGCCAGACCATGATCAACGTGAAGACCTCCGGCGCCCGCACCCGGCTGTCGACCTTCCTGGCCGGCGTCTTCCTGCTGATCCTGGTGGTCACCTTCGGCCCCGTGGTCTCCACCATCCCGATGGCCGCCCTGGTCGCGGTGATGATCCTGGTCTCCTTCGCCACCTTCGACTGGCACTCGGTCCAGCCGAGGACGCTCAGGCGGCTGCCCGTCGGCGAGACCGCCGTGATGGCCGTCACCGTCGCCGTGGTGGTGGCCACCCACAACCTCGCCATCGGCGTCGTCGTCGGCGTCATCACCGCCATGGTGATCTTCGCCCGCCGCGTCGCCCACCTCGCCGAGGTCTCCGCCGTCGTCGACCCCGACGGCACCCAGGCCGTCTACGCGGTCACCGGCGAGCTGTTCTTCGCCTCCTCCAACGACCTGGTCTACCAGTTCGACTACGCGGGCGACCCCGACGACGTCGTCATCGACCTGTCCGACGCCCACATCTGGGACGCCTCCTCGGTGGCCGCCCTGGACGCCATCGAGACCAAGTACGCCGCCCGCGGCAAGAAGGTCACCATCGTCGGCCTGAACAAGGCCAGCGCCGCCATCCACGACAGGCTCGCCGGGCAGCTCGCCGACAGCCACTGACCCGCGGAACCAGGCGGAACCAGGCCACCGGCCCCCGGCGCTTCCGCGCCGGGGGCCGGTGGCCTGGTGGGCGGGCGCGAGGGGTGTCAGCCGAGCTTCTCCGCCTGGGCCCCGATGACGGCGGCCGGGAGGTCGAAGTCCCCGCCGCCGCCGGCGGCGGCGAGGTTGAAGGAGGAGAAGACGGCCAGCGTGTCGCCCTGGCGGACCACGGCCAGCTTGAGCGGCATCCGGTCGCCGTCCCGCTCGGTGGTCACCGTCCAGGCGGCGGCCTCCTCGCCGCCGGTGACCTTCTCCTCCTCGACCCCGGTCACCTCCTGCCCGTCGCCCTTGACGCCTCCGGTGAACCCGCCGGAGCAGGACTCGGCGGCGGCGCGCAGGCCGGTGAATGCCTTCTGTGCTCCCCCGTCCTCGTAGGAGGCGAGGGTGACCATCGTCGTCGTGACGTCGAAGGCCCCCTTGATCGCGTCCTCGAAGTTCTCCAGGTCCTCCTCGGTCAGCTCCCCGGAACCGTCCGTGCCGCCGTCGGCCGGGTTCCCGGGCACCTGGGTGACCATGCGCCGGGCGGTCGCCGCCGGGTCGCCCAGCGGCACGCCGAGCTGGGCGTGCGCCAGGGGCGCGCACTCGTCCTTGTCGGAGGAGACGTCCCCGGCGGAGACGCTGTCCCCGGGGCCCAGCTCCTCGACCTCGTGGCCCTCGACGTCGCCGTCGGCGAGCACGAGCCTCTCCAGCTCCTCGGAGGTCTCCACCCCGGCGGCCGGTCCTGCGGAGGAGGACTTCCCGGGCTTTCCCCCCTCGGCCTTCTCCTCGTCGCCCCCGCCGGAGTCCGAACCGCCGCAGGCGGTGGCCAGCAGGGCCAGGCAGGCCGCGGAGGCGGCGAGGGCGGTACGGCGTACGGCGGTGGATCGCATCGGGGGTTCTTCCTCCTCCACTGGCGGGCTCCGGCGCCGCCCTGAGGGATCGTCCGGCGCCGGCCCGCCACGGTTCCGGTGATCCGCCAACTCTAGTGCCGCCGTCGGGACGGGAAGCTTCGGACCGGCGTTCGACCGTGACAGTGATGTGCTCATCCCGGGCCCGCTCCGTGAAACCCGTCTCCGCCCGCGCGCCGGGGCGGAGTGGAGGCGGGGAACCGGGGAAGGCGGAGCCGGGAACGCCGCCGCCGCCCGTGGGAGGCGCGCTCGCCGCCCGGTGTGCGCTCGGGCGCCAGTTCCAGCTCCATCCGCACCCGCGCCCCGCCCAGCGGCGCGCGGCCGACCTCCAGCCG
>NZ_JBXUOY010000292.1:0-6060 GCF_057196705.1 Streptomyces sp. ATLC9
CCTCTGGTGGAGACGGATTTCTTGGTCGAAAACCCATCTACCAGGGGCTTCACCTGTCTGTCACCCCAACTGCCCCTCCAGCCGAACAGGTTGGAAAGAGCTCAGTGACGAGCACAGCACCAGGAACAGGGCTAGACGTGAGGCCGCAGGCCAGGCGGAGGGTGGCCCTACCGCTCTCCTAAAGCGGTGATAAGGCGTGATGACATCACCAGCTGACATCAACGCCCCCGGACAGCCACGGACCGGAGCAGCCGTAGGAGGACCAGGAGCCATCAGGGACACGAGAGCCGGGCAGGCCACACAATCCGGTGATCGAACTCCTAAAGCGGGGGTCAGGACGTGGCCATGGTTACCGCGGGCCGTCGATCCGTCCGGCTCCCCGCAACAGGCGGGCTATCTCCTGCGCTACGGGAGCTGGTAGGCGCAGGTGGAGGACACCCGAGCCGTCGGCGTCGGTGTCGGCACGGGTTGCCAGCTTGGTGGTGTCGATGCCAGCGGAGGACAGGGCGTCGGTCAGGTCGGCTGCTGCGTTCGTCGCGTCTCGCCAGCCCGCCACGTAGTCCACGCCACGGACCCAGAGCCAGCCGTCCGGGTCCAGTTCGCCGCTCTCGGAGGCAGGGCCTATCGGGTCGTGCTGCACTGAAATTCCCTTCCTGCGAATGAGGTTGGGCACCGTGCCGTTCGCGCCGACGATCAGGCATGACGGCGGCCCCGGTACCATCGGGCACCGGGGTCCGCGAGGGCTCCCAGGGCCGGACCACCCGGATGCTGTCCAGGCGAGGGGTGGTCCGGTTTCTTCGCTTGTCTTGCCGGTCAGCGTGGGTAGGGGTCGCCGGCTATCGCCAGCGGTATGACCACCGCGGCCCAGAAGACGACCATCAGCACGCAGAACAGGCGCTGCCTCACAGGCACTCCCCCTTGCCAGGGGTCATGCGCCAGTTGCGGGTGACGACCTCCCGGTACGCGCGGTGGGACGGGTGGCTTCCCGTGTGGGAGAAGGCCCAGGCGCGCGCCTCGTTGAAGTCCGCTTCCGTGCCGGAGGAGGTCAGGCACGAGGAGCACTCCAACTCGTGCAGCATCTCGGGGGCGTCCGCAGTGATGTGCGGTGCCATCGTCCATGTGATGTAGCGGAAGACCGCGCGCATCACGAGGCGTCCTTGCCGTATGGGTTCCTGCTGTAGGCGTTGACCTCGGCCAGCCGCGCGGTCAGCCGCTCCTTCGGGGTGACGGGCCGCACCTGGCCCGGGTCCGCGTCCCACTCCAGGCCGCCGCCGGGCGGTCTGAGCTGTACGTGCGAGCCGAGGTGATCCATCACCCGGCCCACGCGGCCCGTTCGTTCGTCCAGCGCCAGTGTGCCCACGTCGAGGGCTCCCTTGTCGCTCATGCAGTGAGGATCACGCCGGTACCACGGACGTTGATACCTCCCCCAAAACCCATTTAGGGACGTCCCGGAGTTGGTAGAACGTCCCTAGCTACGTCCCCACGACCAGGGAGAGACTCGGTGCAGAACGAGCGACTACGAGCCGCCATGGCAGCCGGTGGGTGGACCTACGCCACCCTCGCGGCGAAGGCGGAGGTGGACCCCAAGTCCGTTGAGCGGTGGGTCAACCTCGGCCGCACTCCGCGCCGCACGACGGCGATGCTGGCTGCCGAAGCCTTAGGAGAAGACGTGCACGCACTCTGGCCGGCCCTGCGCCAGGCCCGCAGCGCACGAGCCATAAGCCCCGAACTGATGGCCCTGTACGACCAGCGCGCGGACGTTCCCGTATCGGCCTTCACGGACATGCTCGCCCAGGCCCGCGAGCACATCGACGTACTGGTCTACGCGGCCGTCTTCCTGCACGAGGCGTACCCCCGTCTCAACGACATGCTGAGGGAGCGGGCGGTCGAGGGATGCACCGTGCGCATCGCCATCGGTGACGCCGACAGTGAGAACGTCCAGCAGCGCGGCCAGGAGGAGAAGTTCGGCCACGGCATCGAGTCCCGCTGCCGACTCGCGCTCATGCACTACCGGCCCCTGCTCGGCGTGCCGGGCGTCGAGGTCCGCACACACGGGACCACGCTCTACAACTCCCTCTACCGGGCAGACGACCAGATGTTGGTCAACGCCCACGTGTGGGGTGTCAACGCCTACGGGGCGCCCGTGTGGCACCTGCGCCGCCACGACAGCGGCAGGATCTTCGACACCTACGCGCAGAGCTTCGACGCCGTCTGGGCAACGGCGACACCGGTACAGGAAGAGTGAGGCATGGCACGGACCGAGTACTACGACGACCCCGACGCCCCCGAGCCCAACAGTCTGGTCGTCGCCGCCTCCGCCGTCGTGACCGACGAGGAGGGCCGCATCCTGCTCCAGCGCCGCCGCGACAACGACCTGTGGGCCCTGCCCGGCGGCGGCATGGAGATGACCGACTCCCTGCCGGGCACGGCCGTGCGCGAGGTGAAGGAGGAGACCGGGCTCGACGTGGAGATCACCGGCCTGGTCGGCACATACACCGACCCCCGCCACGTCATCGCCTACAGCGACGGCGAGGTCAGGCGGCAGTTCAACGTCTGCTTCACCGCCCGCGTCACTGGGGGCGAACTGGCGATCTCGGACGAGTCCACCGAGCTGCGGTTCGTGCCGCCCGGAGAGATCGATTCCCTGCCGATGCACCACACCCAGCGGCTCAGGCTCCGGCACTTCCTGGAGCACCGCGATCGGCCGTACCTCGGCTGAGCCACCAGGGAGACGACGATGCCCCCGGTCCTGTGCGAGCAGGCCGGGGGCATCGCGATGACGCGGCCGGATCAGCCGTCGACCGGGGCGATGCCGGTGGGGCAGGAGCGGCCCCAGTTCGTCTCGGACGGGGCATCCAGCTTGACGCCCGTGCCGCCGATGCCGCAGTAACCGCCGGGGTTCTTGTCCAGGTACTGCTGGTGGTAGCCCTCGGCCGGGTAGAAGGGTCCTGCGGGGAGGATCTCCGTGGTGATCTCGCCGTAGCCGGAGGAGGCCAGGACGGCCTGGTAGGAGTCGCGGGACGCCTTGGCCGCGGCCTCCTGCCCGGCGGAGTGGGTGTAGACCGCCGAGCGGTACTGGGTGCCCACGTCGTTGCCCTGGCGGAAGCCCTGGGTGGGGTCGTGGGACTCCCAGAAGACCCGCAGCAGCTCCTCGTAGGTGACCTTCGAGGGGTCGAAGACGACGCGGACAGCCTCGGTGTGGCCGGTCAGGCCCGAGCAGACCTCCTCGTACGTCGGGTTCTCGGTGTGGCCGCCCTGGTAGCCCGCCAGGGTGGTCCACACCCCGTCGGTCTGCCAGAACTTCCGCTCCGCGCCCCAGAAGCAGCCCAGGCCGAAGTCGGCGGTCTCCAGCCCCTCCGGGTAGGGGCCCAGCAGCGGGTTGCCCAGGACGGTGTGGGCTCCGGGGACGGTGTGGGGACGCTCCGGGCGGCCCTTGAGGGCCTCCTCCGCCGTCGGGAGGGACTTCTTGAAATGGCCGAACAGCATGCTCAACTCTCCTCGTGGCCTCGGCGGGCCCGGTGGGCCCGGTGCCGCCTGGGCGGCGTACGCCGTGTGCGGTGCGCCGCCCTACGTCTCAGTGCGCCGGCGGGGTGTGCGCCGCGTCGCCGCCCAGGCTCTCGTAGCCGGCGACCGCCAGGGCGCGGTACGCCGAGTACTCCGCCACCGGGTCGCCGCCGTCGACCCAGGGCAGCGCACCGACATAACCATCGACGGCCCGCACCTGTTCCACGGCCTGCGCGTACCGCTCGGCGCGCACCAGGAAGCACAGCAGCAGATGGCGCACGTGCGGGGCGACGGGGTGGCCGGCGGGCGCGTGGTGCAGGGCGTAGCGCGCGCCCTCGATGGCCTGTTCCACCACCGCGCTGCGGTAGAGGCCGCTGACCATGTTGGCATCCGGCAGGTGGTCGTAGACCGCGAAGAGCGGCAGGGCCGGCAGCAGGCTGCCCTCAGGAGCCTCGCCGGCGGCGCGCTGCGCGAAGGCGTAGGCGTCCTCCCTGGAACCGTGGCCCCTGGCGGACCAGTACGGCAGCGCCACCAGGTGCGCGCCCATGTGGTGCGGCGCGCGCCTGCGCACCTCCTCCCACCGCTCCTCGAACTCGGGACGGCGTACGCCCAGGGCACGGGCGGCGAACAGGTCGGTGATGTACGCGGTGGGGTCGGCCGGTGCGACACGGATCGCCTCGAGGGCGATCTCGCGGGCCTCCTCCAGGACGATCCGCCGGTCGGCCGAGCCGGTGTCGCCCAGCGCCTGCCAGACCAGGAACTGCGCGTACACCTGCGCGCAGGCCGCGTCGCGCGGCGAGGCGGTGCGCCAGTTCCGCAGCCAGCGCGCGTCCGCGACGGGCGCGGGCGCCGGCGGCTGCTCCTTGCTGAGGGAGGGGGTCCGGTCCGCCGGGGGAGTCTGCTCCGCGGAAGCTTCGGGGGGCGCGGGGGTGGTGCGCGAGCGCGCCAGCTCCACGGCGGCGGCGCCCGCCAGCGACTGGACGCGCTGCCAGCGCAGTTCCCAGTCGTCGCCGGTCAGTGCGAGCAGCCGGGCGACGGGCTGCCAGTCCTGGGTCCGCTGGGTCTCCTCCAGCGCCTCGATCAGCTCGGGGTCGGGGCCCGGCAGCCGTACGTCGAGCCGTTCGGGCGGTACGAGGCCGTAGCGGTCCGGATCGCCGGCGGCCCGGATGCCGGGCGAGCCCCCGGAACCGTTCAGCTCCCGGCGGCGGCGGACCGCGGGCACGATCAGCAGGCCGACGACGGCGGCGGTGGCGATGAGGAACAGCAGGGCTTCCATGCCTCCACGGTACGGCCCGCGGGGCTAGGCTCGGGGCCATGAGTGACCAGGACGCAGCACGGGGCGAGACGCGGACCCCGGCGCAGCACTTCGAGACCCTCGCCATCCACGCCGGGCAGGAGCCCGACGCCGCCACCGGGGCGGTGGTGCCGCCGATCCACCAGGTCTCCACGTTCAAGCAGGACGGGGTGGGGGGCCTGCGCGGCGGTTACGAGTACAGCCGCAGCGCCAACCCGACCCGCACCGCCCTGGAGGAGAACCTCGCGGCGCTGGAGGGCGGCCGGCGCGGGCTGGCCTTCGCCTCCGGACTGGCCGCCGAGGACTGTCTGCTGAGGACGCTGCTCACCCCCGGCGACCATGTCGTCATCCCCAACGACGCCTACGGCGGCACCTTCCGGCTGTTCGCGAAGGTCGCCGAGCGGTGGGGTGTGGAGTGGGACGTGGCCGACTCCTCCGACCCGGCGGCCGTGCGCGCCGCGCTGCGCCCGCGCACGAAGGCGGTGTGGGTGGAGACCCCGTCCAACCCGCTGCTGGGCATCGCCGACATCGCGGCGCTGGCCGATGTGGCCCGTACGGCGGGCGCCCGTCTGGTGGTGGACAACACCTTCGCCAGCCCCTACCTCCAGCAGCCGCTGTCGCTCGGCGCGGACGTGGTGGTGCACTCCACGACCAAGTACATGGGCGGCCACTCCGACGTGGTCGGCGGCGCGCTGGTCACCGCCGACACCGCGCTGGGCGAGGAGTTGGCCTTCCACCAGAACGCGATGGGCGCCATCGCCGGGCCGTTCGACTCCTGGCTGGTGATGCGCGGCGCCAAGACGCTGGCGGTGCGGATGGACCGGCACTGCGCGAACGCCGCGCGGGTCGTCGAACTGCTCGTCTCCCACCCGAAGGTCGTCCAGGTGTACTACCCGGGGCTGGAGACGCACCCCGGGCACGAGGTGGCGGCCAAGCAGATGCGCGACTTCGGCGGCATGGTCTCCTTCCGGGTCGCCGGGGGCGAGGAAGCGGCGGTCGAGGTGTGCGACCGGGCGGAGCTGTTCACGCTCGGTGAGTCGCTGGGCGGGGTGGAGTCCCTGATCGAGCACCCGGGCCGGATGACGCACGCCTCGGCGGCGGGCTCGGCGCTGGAGGTGCCCTCGGACCTGGTGCGGCTGTCGGTGGGCATCGAGGCGGCCGACGACCTGGTGGCGGATCTGGCGCGGGCACTGGGCTGAGCCCGGGCGGGCCCGGGCCCGAGCGGGTCGTACGGAGTACCGGCGGGGACCGCGGCGGAGGCC
>NZ_JBXUOY010000293.1:0-6058 GCF_057196705.1 Streptomyces sp. ATLC9
CTCCCGGCCACCGCGCGGCAGCGCCCGGGCGTCCGTACGCCGGCCCCGCCACGCGGCCCGGGCCGCACGCAACCCCCGCGCCGCACCGACCAACCTCACCGACCGCACCAGGTCACGTGCATCCATGCTGATCAGAGTGCCATCACCGGCAAGTGGCCGGTGCCACGTTCAACCGCCGTTCACCGGACGTCCTCCCGTGGTTGCCCCACACCGTCCGGCCCCCCGGTATGGGGGATCGGACCTGGTGCGGAAACCGATCACATGGCACAGTCCTGCACAGCCGCCGCGCACCCGCACGCCCCCGGCCACCATCCCAGGGGCCGAGCGGTGCGGGGAGACGAACGCACACGAAGCGTGGAAAACAGCCCGGGAGCCGCCATGACCGCCGCGCACAGCGCCGCACCGACGACCGCAGACCAGCCGGAGCCCCTGTGGAGCCCCGGTCCCGACCGGATCGAGGGCGCCCGGATCACCCGTTTCCAGGCGTGGGCCGCCGAACGCTTCGGGGCCCCGGCCGCGGTCCCCGCGGACCCGGCCGCGAGCTACGCCGCGCTGCACCAATGGTCCGTCGAGGAACTCGAGGCCTTCTGGCAGGCGGTCGCCGAGTGGTTCGACGTACGCTTCGCCACCCCGTACGAGACCGTCCTCGCCGACCCGGCCATGCCCGGTGCCCGCTGGTTCCCCGGCGCCACCCTCAACTACGCCGAGCACGCCCTGCGCGCAGGCGAGGACCCGGCCCGCGCCGACACCCCCGCCCTGCTGTACGTCGACGAGAGCCACGAGCCGGTCCCCGTCACCTGGGCGCAGCTGCGCCGCCAGGTCGGCTCGCTCGCCGCCGAACTGCGCCGCCTCGGGGTGCGCCCCGGCGACCGCGTCAGCGGCTACCTGCCCAACATCCCCCAGGCCGCCGTCGCCCTGCTGGCCACCGCCGCCGTCGGAGGCGTGTGGACCTCCTGCGCCCCCGACTTCGGCGCCCGCAGCGTCCTGGACCGTTTCCAGCAGGTCGAACCCGTCGTCCTGTTCACCGTCGACGGCTACCGCTATGGCGGCAAGCAGCACGACCGCACCGGCACCGTCGCCGAGCTGCGCCGCGAACTGCCCTCCCTGCGCGCCGTCGTCCACATCCCCCTGCTCGGCACCCCGGCCCCCGAGGGCGCCCTGGAGTGGGACGTCCTGACCGCCGCCGACGGGACGCCGGCCGAACCGGTCTTCGAACACGTACCCTTCGACCACCCGCTGTGGGTGCTGTACTCCTCCGGCACCACCGGGCTGCCCAAGGCCATCGTCCAGTCCCAGGGCGGCATCCTGGTCGAGCACCTCAAACAGCTCGGCCTCCACTGCGACCTCGGTCCCGGGGACCGCTTCTTCTGGTACACCTCCACCGGCTGGATGATGTGGAACTTCCTCGTCTCCGGCCTGCTCACCGGCACCACCGTCGTCCTTTACGACGGCAGCCCCGGCCACCCCGGCACCGACGCCCAGTGGCGCGTGGCCGAACGCACCGGCGCCACCTTCTACGGCACCTCCGCCGCCTACGTCATGGCCTGCCGCAAGGCCGGCGTCCGCCCCGGCCGCGACCTCGACCTCTCCCGCGTCAGGTGCGTCGCCACCACCGGCTCCCCCCTCCCTCCCGACGGATTCCGCTGGATCCACGACGAGGTCGCCCAGGACATGTGGATCGCCTCCGTCAGCGGCGGCACCGACGTGTGCAGCTGCTTCGCCGGCGCCGCCCCCACCCTCCCCGTCCACATCGGCGAACTCCAGGCCCCCGGCCTGGGCACCGACCTGCGGTCCTGGGACCCGCACGGCAGGCCGCTGGTCGACGAGGTCGGCGAGCTGGTCGTCACCCGCCCCATGCCGTCCATGCCGATCCGCTTCTGGAACGACCCGGACGGCTCCCGCTACCGTGACAGCTATTTCGAGATGTTCCCCGGCGTGTGGCGGCACGGCGACTGGACCACCCTCACCTCGCGCGGCACCGTCGTCATCCACGGCCGCTCCGACTCCACCCTCAACCGGCAGGGTGTCCGCATGGGCTCGGCCGACATCTACGAGGTGGTCGAACGCCTCCCGGAGATCCGCGAGTCCCTCGTCATCGGTGCGGAACAGCCCGACGGCGGCTACTGGATGCCCCTGTTCGTCCACCTCGCCCGGGAAGCCGTCCTCGACGACGCCCTGCGCGACCGGATCAAGCGGTCCATCCGCGAACAGCTCTCGCCCCGGCACGTCCCCGACGAGATCATCGAGGTCGAGGGCGTCCCCCACACCCTCACCGGCAAGCGGCTGGAGGTCCCGGTCAAGCGCCTCCTCCAGGGCGCCGACCTCGACAAGGCGGTCAACCCCGGCTCGGTCGACGACGTCGGGCTCCTGCGCTTCTACGAGCGCCTGGCCCGGGAACGCCGCACCCCCTGAACCTCCCCGAAACCCGTTGTCAGCCCCCTCGGCTACCGTGAGTGACCAAATGAACACGGGATAGAGGGGGAGCTGACATGACACACCGCGAAAGGCGCGACCGCCGCCGTCCCGAGACGGTACGACGGGCCCTGCGCCGCGAGGCGCCCAGCACGGTCGCCGTCGTGGCCGACCCGGCCGGCTTCGCGGCCATGCGCCGCTACACCACATTCGCCTTCGACGATCACCGCCGCTACCTGCGGCAGACGGAAGGACTGCTGCGCTCGCTCACCGCCCAGGGCGTCCACACCCGTGTCGGCCTCTTCGAACCGGACGACTACGCGCACTTCTGCTCCCAGGAACGGATCAACCCCGACACCTCCGACAGCCGTGCGCGCTACGTGGCCGAGATCGCCGCGACCGGCGCCACCGTCCGCTACCGGGGCCAGCCCCTGTCCCGGCTGCTGCCCCTGCTGCTCGACGGCTGGGAGCGACAGGAGACCGGGGACCGCGCCACCGACGCCCTCACCGGCCTCGGTCCCTGTCCCGGCTGCGGAAAAGACCTGGGACAAGAGGCCCTCGACGCCGCCTCCGGCATCCTGGACCGACTCGGCACCGGAGCCGGTCCAGGCACCCACCACCTGGTGTGCAGCGTCACCGGGGCCACCGGGCCCCTGGTCGCCGTCCTCCGCATCGAGCGCACACCGCGCGGCGGCGAGGAGCAGGCCGCCGCCGAGGAAACGGCCTTCCGCACGGTGCTCGCCGCGGGGCTGGCCACCGGACGGCCGGGGGGAGTGGTGATGCGCACCGTCCGCGACGGGAGGGAGGAAGTGCGTGGCTGGAGCCTGAACGGCGGCCGTCTCCGCCCGCTCACCGAGGCTGAGGTCTTCTCCGCCTACTGCACCGACACCCGTACGGGGGACCCGGTCCCACCGGAACCCGGTCTCGCCTACCGGGCCGGCTTCCCACTGCCGGGACACACGGCGAGGGACCGGCGGCGCGGGAGGCGGAGGGGCGGGACTCACTCCCCGGAGAGCACCGACTGAGCGGCCGCCCGAGCCTGCTCACCGCCCTCCGAGGCGCGTGCGGCGCCCCCCCCACGCTCGCACTGGGCCATGGTGCGCCTGGACAGTTCCGCACGCACATAGGGGATGGCCTTCGCCCCCATGGACAGGCTCGTGACACCCAGCCCGACCAGCACGCACGCCAGCAACGGATCGGAGGCGGCCTCACCGCAGACACCGCAGCTCTTGCCCTCGGCACCGGCCGCCTCCGCGGCCATGGCCACCAGATCCAGCAGCGCCGGCTGCCACGGATCCTGGTAGCGGGCCAGTGCGCCCACCTGCCGGTCGGCGGCGAAGGCGTACTGGGCCAGGTCGTTGGTGCCCAGCGACAGGAACTCCACCTCCTGAAGCACCGAACGGGCCCTCAGCGCGGCCGAGGGGACCTCCACCATCACACCGGACTTCGCACGCAGCCCCGCATCCCGGCAGGCGTCGGCGAACGCCCTGGCATCGGCCCGGTCGGCGACCATCGGTGCCATGACCTCCAAGTACACCGGCAGCCCCTCGGCAGCCCTGGCGAGCGCCCGCAGCTGGGTGCGCAGCACCTCGGGGTGGCCGAGCAGCGTACGCAGCCCGCGTACGCCCAGCGCGGGATTGGGCTCCTCGGCCGGGGTGAGGAACTCCAGCGGCTTGTCCGCGCCCGCGTCCAGCACCCGTACCACGACGCGTCCCTCCGGGAACGCCTCCAGCACCTGCCGGTACGCCTCGATCTGCTTCTTCTCCGACGGCGCCTTCCCGCCGGAGTCGAGGAAGAGGAACTCTGTACGGAACAGGCCGACGCCCTCGGCGCCCGCCTCCACCGCGTCCGCCACATCCGCCGGACCGCCGATGTTCGCCAGCAGCGGCACCTTGTGCCCGTCGGAGGTAGCACCCGGACCGGTGGCGGACGTGAGCGCGGCTCTGCGCTCCTCGGCGATCCTGAGCATCTCCTCCCGCTGCTCGGGGTCCGGGTCCACGCCGACCAGGCCCGTACTGCCGTCCACCGCGACGACCGTCCCCTCGGCCAACTCGACGGCCCCTCGCAGCGCCACCACCGCGGGCACTCCCAGTGCCCGGGCCAGAATGGCGCTGTGGCTGGTGGGGCCGCCCTCCTCGGTCACGAAACCGAGGACGAGCGACGGGTCCAGCAACGCGGTGTCCGCGGGCGCCAGATCGCGTGCGACCAGCACATAGGGCCTGTCGCTGTTCGGCACCCCCGGCATCGGAACCCCGAGCAGCCGGGCGACGATCCGGTTCCGCACATCGTCCAGGTCCGCGACCCGCCCGGCGAGATAGTCGCCGGCGCCCGCGAGCAACGCCCGGTAGGCGGCGAGGGCGTCGTACACCGCGCGCTCAGCGGTGCTGCCCACGGCGATGCGCCGTTCGACATCGGCGATCAACTCCGGGTCCCGGGCCATCATGGCCTGCGCCTCCAGCACGGCCTGCGCCTCACCACCGGCGAGGTTCCCCCGCGCGGTCAGGTCCGCGGCCACGGCCTCCACCGCCTGGCGCGCCCTCCTCCGCTCGTGCGGTACCTCGTCCCGGGTGGTCTGCCGGGTCGGCGGCTCCAGCTCGGCGGTGCCCATGTGCCGCACCTCGCCGATCGCCACCCCGTGGCTGACCCCGATCCCTCGAAGCGTTGTCTCCATCTCACCCTCACCCGTCTCCGGACCTCCGGCCGGTTCCGTCTCGTAGGCGGGTCGCGTCCGCCTCCTGCCCGCCGTTCGCGAAGACCTCGCGGACGGCGGATGGGCGATGGATCACCGCCAGGTGAACAGCGTGCCGCCGGAGGACACGTCGATGCCCTCGGCCACGTCGGCGAGTGCGTCGGGGGTGGCCTCCAGCGCGACGACCGGACAGACCGGGGACTTCCCCACAGCCTCCACCTCAGCCGGGTTCCAGTGGACGACCGGGTCGCCGCGCCGCAAGGTGTCGCCCTTGGCGGCCAGCAGTTCGAACCCCTGGCCGTTCAGCTGCACGGTGTCGATGCCCAGATGCGTCAGCACCCCGTGCCCCTCACCGTCCACGACGACGAAGGCATGCGCGTGCAGCGAGACGACGATGCCGTCCACCGGGGCCACGGCGACGGATGGTTCGCGGACCGGGTCGACGGCGGTCCCGGGCCCGACCATCACTCCGGAGAACACCGGATCCGGCACGGCCGCGAGGCCGATGGCACGTCCGGCCAGTGGGGACGTCACGGTGGTCATGGAAAGCCTCCCAGGCGCGGAGACCGAGCGGTCACCGTCGTCGTGTGTCCTGAGTTGTCCTGAATCGGCGCACTGATCAGAAGCGTATGACATGGGGACCACTGGTTCCGGGGGGCGCGCGTGGCGGCCTGTCCGGGCTCGACGGGCCGATTTGCCTCTTCACCCACCCGCCTGTACTCTCGTATCTCCGTCCGACGTCAGTGGCGTCAGTGACGTCCGACCTCTATCTCCCTCCGGGAATCCGGTTCGGTTCTGCACGCTTGCAGGAGAAGACCGAATTTCGGAATTCAGAGGAGGGGCTGGTAGTGTCGGAGACACCGAAGGGAAGCGCCCGGAGGGGCCCCGGGAGGGGTGCCGAAGGAAGCGTCCGTTCCTTGAGAACTCAACAGCGTGCCAAAAGTCAACGCCAGATAT
>NZ_JBXUOY010000294.1:0-6042 GCF_057196705.1 Streptomyces sp. ATLC9
CTGGTGTAAGACCTCAACGGAGTACTCCGGGCGGGCAGTCGGTGATGAAGCAGAAAACCCCACGGCGCGAGCCGTAGGAATCCCCCTCCTTCAGGAGGGGGAGGAAGTCAACCCCAGGAGCATGATGATCGCGGCGAAACCGGATATCCCCAATGTTTGACTCGTTCCCGGCAGGTGAACCAGCGCGCCTCGACCGGAAGAAGTACCACGAGGACTTCTACCGCGTCTTCGAGAGCGGGATCCGGCAGCTGAGGAAGCTCGAGCGCGGCCAGCACTTCAGGGAGCGCGGCTTCCCGAGCTGGGAGGCCTTCGACTCCGGGGACTGGGAGGAGGCCCTCTCGCTCGCCGGGGAGAAACGCGAGGTGTACGCGCGGCAGTTGCGGGAGGCGCAACGCCTCGGAGTCCGGCAGCGCCGTCTGCGGGTGGTGGAGTTCCCCGTCACACCGTATGTGCAGTGGGAGTTCTTCGTACTCCGCCTCAAGGTGGAACTGGGCGACGAGATCAGGGCCGTCGACGCCCGCACCATCGCGGAGGTCGAGCGCGACCGGCCCGTGCCCGAGGTCGTGATCCTCGGGGACCGGGCCATGTACGAGGTGGTCTACGAGGACGGTGACGCGGCGGGCGCCAGGCGTTACACCGATCCCGCGCTGATCGCCGAGACCTCGGCCGGCTTCGACGCGCTCTACGAGCGCGGCGAGGACTTCACGGAGTTCTTCGAGCGGGAGATCGCTCCGCTGCCCCCGCCCGCCGTGGGGAGGCGTGTCGCCGCCGGGCACGGAGCACCGCCGGCCTGACCGCTGCCGTCCCGCTCCCCGCCGGCCGAGCCGCTCGGGCCGCTCGGGCCGTCCCGCCCGGGCGTCCAGCCAGGCGAAGGCGTCGTCCGAACCGCCGGTGAGACAGAGCGGTTTGGAGGCGGCGATGCTCGCCACGTCGGGGATGTACGGGTGGCGGGCCAGGCCCGGCAGGCGCCCATGGAGAAGCCCAGCGCCGCGACCCGTTCCGCGTCCACCTCGGGGAGGGAGGCGAGGAAGGCGGCGGCGCGCTGGTCCTCGCGGGCCATGAGGCCGGCCGGTGAGGAGCCGAGGTTGAACAGGTTGGCGGCGAGCGCCTGCCGGCTCTCGTAGGTCAGCCCCGAGCGGTCGCCCCGGCCGGGGGCGTCGCCGACGAAGCGCCCGCCGAAGCACCTGTCGGCCCAGGCGCGGGCCGAGGCCAGGCGCTCCCGGTCGTACCAGGGCCGTACGAGCTTCTCCTTGCCGATGTCGAACCGCGAGCCGTGGTCGTGCAGCAGCAGCACCGCCGGGTGCGGTCCCCGGCCGTCCGGCACCAGCATCAGCGCGCGCACCCGGCTCAGGCGCGTCAGGTTGAACACGACCGTGCGGCGGCGGTAGCCGTCGACGTGCTGCTCGTCGGTGGTCTCGGGGGCGAAGGGGGTGTCGTCCGGGGGCTGGAGGAGGTGCCGTTCGACGGTGGCGCGGGCCGCCTCGCGCCAGGCGGGGAGGTCCCGGATCGGTGAGGCGCCCCAGGCCAGGGGGAAGGTCAGCTCGCTCTTCAGCCGCTCGTGGAAGACCGGCAGGCCCTCGTCCACCACGGCCGGGGACTCGTAACCGGAGGGGGGCCGGGGGAGCGGGCTCGCGCCTCCTAGCGTGTGTCATGTACACCTCCCCCACGCCTCGCGGTGCTCCACCAGCGCCTCCCGCTCCGGCAAACGATCAAGCCTCATAACCGTCTCAGCCCATCCACCGGTGTCTCTGTTCCCCGCACTGGGCAACACCGGTCGACCGCTTCCCGGTGTCCGGTCCTCCGCCCCGGAACGAGGACTCCGCGAACAGGTGACCGAATCTCGTCGCTGACCGACAAGGCGTCCTTGCGAGGCGGTGCCGGCGTTCAGGACCGTTTCCGGGAGATACCCATCGGGCGGTACGGCCCGGCGAACAACGATGTGGCCGGGGAGGGCCGCGCGGGGAGGGACTCATCACATGGACCTGCTCTTCGACAGTGCCCAACAGCCGCCGGACGGCCGGGTGGAGGCATGGTGTGAGGTTACCGGGCGGGTGATGTCGCCCACCGAGCTGACCATAGGCCGGCCCGACGACTTCCGGGCGACGCTGCACGCCATGCCGCTGGGCGACATGGTGGTCTCGCACCTCACCTGCTCGTCGCACGGCTGCCGGCGTACGCCACGGCTGATCCGGCAGTCGGACCCGGAGCTCTACGGACTGGGGCTGGTGCTGGGCGGCCGGATCGGCGTCGTCCAAGCCGGGCGGGAGGCGGCCCTCGGTCCGCACGACCTGGCTCTGTACTCCACTTCCACGCCCTTCGAGGCCCTCATCGACGCGGGGCGCGGCACGGCCGGTCTCCTGGCCGTGCATGTGTCGCGCACCCTCATACCGATGGCCCCCGAACAGCTGGACCGGCTGCTGGCGGTACGGCTGCCGGGCCGGGATGCGATGGGTGCGCTGCTGATGGACTTCCTGACCCGGGTGACCGCCGACTCCACCGGCTACCGGACGGCCGACAGACCGCGCCTCGGCATGGTGCTGCTCGACCTGCTGAACGCCACGCTGGGGCACCACCTCGACTGCGTCCGGCGCGTCCCGCCGGAGTCCCGCCAGCGGGTGCTGCTGCTGCGGATCCAGGCGTTCATCGACCAGCGGCTGGACGACCCGCTGCTGTCGCCCGCCACCATCGCAGCGGCCCACCACATCTCCACCCGCTATCTGCACCTGCTCTTCCGGAGGCAGGGCCGTACGGTTGCCGAATGGATCCGGCGCCAGCGCCTGGAGCGCGTACGCGCCGACCTGACCGACCCGGCGATGGCCGCCCGCTCCATAGGCGAGATCGCCGCGCGTTGGGGGTTCCCCCACCCTGCCGCCTTCACCCGCACCTTCCGCGCCGCCTACGGCCTGGCGCCCCGCGACTACCGTCACCAGGTCACCGGAGTCCGGTGCGCTCAACGTCAATGAGCAGTGCGTGCGCGGCCAACGACACCCGAACGGGACCGGTCAAGAATGTGCTGTGTGACGCGTGCCCGGAGCTGATGGATGGGTCGGTCCGGGCGCGCAGCCCACTGTTCGGGAGGGGAGAGAGTCCATGACGACTTCCACGAAGAAGCGTCGCCTGATGGCAGCGCTGACCGCCCTTTTCGCGGCGTTCCTGGTCGGATTTGCCGCACCCGCCGGCGTCGCCGCACCCTTGTCGGCCGAGAGGGCCCCCACAGCCCAGCCGGTGCCGGTCGCGGTAGCGGAGGAGGAGGCCGGCGTCTCGCCGCCGGCCCGCTCGGACTGCCAGGCCACGTACTTCTGCGTATGGGTACACGCGGGCTATTCGGACGGCCCCGCCAGGTTCGCGGGCAACAACACCAACTGGGGAGCGTTCTCGCACTCGACCTGCCCGGGCAATACCTGGAGCAACTGCGCCTCGTCCGGCTTCAACAACGGCACCAGCGGCCTCGGCGTCCAGGTGTTCAACGGGACCAGTTACACGGGTGCCGGGGCATGCCTGCCGCGCGGCTGGTACCTGAGCAACTTCGCAGGCTACGTGTACCCGGACAGCAGCGTGTCGTTCAACGACACGATCAGCAGTAACCGCTGGTCCTCGGCCTGCTGACAGCCTCGGGACGCCACGGCGTGAGCACCGCGCTCAGGCACCGCGCCGCGGGTCACCGCGGCGCGGCGCCGACATTCGTCACCCTGGCCGTTCTGCTGAGTCTGGCCGTCCTGACCTGCTGTTCGGCACAGGCGGCCCGCTCCGGCACAACGACATCCCGGACGCCGAGCGACGACGCGGCCCGGTCGGCGGCCGAGACCCTGATCACCGACGACCCGGCGGCCCGCCAGGACCGGTGGCGGCTGTTCCGGGCCGAGCAGGTCCTCGTGGAACGGTGCATGCGGGAAGCGGGCCACCGCTACCTGGTCACCAGCCCGGGCCCGAAGCCCCCCGCCGGTCTGGTCACCGACGACGTGGTGGACGACGGCGGGCCCGCCACCTACGGTGTCACCGGATCGGCGGTGCACACCCTCGGCCCCGCGGACCGACCCGCCCAGGACGCCTACGTGGCGGGCCTGCCGGACGCGGAACGCACCCGCTACCTCACCGCGCTCAACGGTTCCCGCGAAGCGACGACCGAGCGGCTTCGCCTGCCGAGCGGTACCTCCGGTTCCTACGCCACCGGCGGGTGCGTGGCCCGGGCACGCGAGGAGCTGTACGGCAGCGTGCGCGCCGCCCTGGAGGACACTCTGGTGCCCCAGGACGTGACCAGGACGTTCGCCGTTCATCTGGAGTCCGACGACGGCTTCCGGGCCTCCCTGGCCGACTGGCGCGCCTGCATGACGGCCGCCGGGTGGGACGTGGCGAGCCCCGCCGATGCCGTCCGGTCGCTGGAGGCCCTGGCCGCCGAGGGCATCGGCGAAGCGGAGCTCAGGGCTCGTGAGAGGGCGCTGGCCGACACGGACGTGGCCTGCGACCGGGACTCGGGGTTGCGCCGCCGGATCGCCGAGGCACGCGCGGACTTCGTCGCCCGGCAGCCTCCCGAGACCTCCGAACGCCTGCGGCAGGTACAGCTGGCCCGGAGGAACGCCCTGCGCAGGACCGACGAGGTGCTGGCCTGACCTGCCTCCCCGCGAAGCGCGATGAGCCCGGCGTCGGAGCGCTCCCGGCCTGTCCCGTTACAGGCGGTCGGGTGGACTACGCGGAGCGGCGGGGCCAGTGCGGCGTCATGGGTTCTTCTCCGTCAGGGCATCGACCGACCGTAACGCTTGCGGGCCGCGGCGTGCGCGGTGACCGCCGGTGAAATCGGCGGGAGGCCGTCCGCAGCGGTTCGCTGAATTCCGGCCGGGCCCGGCCCCGCCGCGCGGACCGGCTCCCCCGTGCCGTTCGCGACACGGGGCTTCGGTAGCCACGCTCCGGGGTACCCCTCCCGGTCCGTCCCCCGTGACCCGGCGCCTCGTTCTGTGAACGGTGTCAAACGCCGTAGTAACCTGCCCGGTGACACCGATTGTTCGAATCCCGGCGCTCCCATCGGAGCTTTGAATTCGAACAGGTGCCTGTGGCAACCCGACTGACCCGACCCCGGAGATCCCGATGCCTTCACGACGCGCAGTGCCGGTCACCCTCGCGGAGATCGCGCGGATCGCCGGGGTGGGGCGGGCGGCCGTCAGCAACTGGCGGCGCAGGCACGACACCTTCCCCGCCCGGATCGGCGGCACCGACGCCGGCCCCCAGTTCTCCCTCGCCGAGATCGAGCAGTGGCTGCGGGAGAACGGCAAGCTCAAGGAGGTCGGCGGACGCGAGCTGCTCTGGCCCGGCTTCGAGGCCCTCGGCGGCCGGGAGGAGACGGGCCTGGCCATCGCCGAGGCCGGAGGGCGGATGCGCGGCGGCGGGACTCCCGCGACCGTCGCCTCCCTGTCCGAGCGGGCCGGGGAACTGGTCGGCGAGGCCGTGGCGCTGGGGCGGCGCGAGGGGGCGCGGGAGGTCTTCGAGTTCCTGCTGCAGCGCTGGCTGGACGCCCATGTCCGCCAGGTCAGCGCCAGCCCCCGGTCCCTGGCGGACCTGATGGCCGAGGTCGCCCTGGCGGCGCACCCGTCCCCGGCCGGGGACGGAGCCGGGGACGGCGGGGCGACCGTGCTCGACCCGGCCTGCGGCGCGGGCCATCTGCTGGACGCCGCCGCACGGGTCCGGGCGTCCGCGGGAGCCGCACGCGTCACCCTGCTGGGCTGCGACAGCGACCCGGCGCTGGCCGCGCTGGCCGCCTCGCGGCTGGCGTTCGTCACCGACGAGGCGAGTGCCGCCGGCGAGGCGGGCGGGGCTGGGGCGCGGGTGACGGCGGACGTGCGGGAGGGCGACTCCCTGCGCGCCGACCCCCATGAGCGGGCCGCCGCGGACGTCGTGCTGTGCAACCCGCCCTTCAACGAACGCGACTGGGGCTACGAGGAGTTGTCCACCGACCGGCGCTGGGTGCACGGCCTGCCGCCGCGCACCGAGTCCGAGCTGGCCTGGGTGCAGCACGCCCTGGCCCGGCTGCGGCCGGGCGGCACCGCCGTGCTG
>NZ_JBXUOY010000295.1:0-6020 GCF_057196705.1 Streptomyces sp. ATLC9
GGAACCACCCGCGGCACTCCCCCGCCGGCCGCCGCCGGTGCCCGCCGGGCTGCCCTGGGGTGTGGCGGCCACCGCGACCGGCCTGGCCCTGGAGACCCACGCCGCCGAGCGGCTCATCGCCTCCGCCGTCCCGCGGGCGCCGCTGCCGGGCTCGCCGGACGCCCTGGACCCGGGGATCGTGGCCGGCTGGCTGCTGATCGCCGCAGGACTGGTGCTGGCCGGTCCGGGTCTGGTCCACCTGTGCGGGCTGCTGCTGGCGGCCGGCCGGCCGGGGGCGCTGCGGCTGCTGTCGGGCCGGGTGCTGCGGGAGGAGGCGCCGCGCGTGGGCCACCCGGCGGGGGTGCTGTGCGCGGTGACGGCGGGGGCGTTGACGGCGGTCCGGCTGCGCGAGCCGGGCGCGGTCCTCGGCGGCGGGGCGGCCATGGGGCCGCTGGCCGCGCTGGGGACGGCGGTGGTCGTGGTGTGCGCGGTGGCGGGCGCGCTGAGCGCGGCGTCGGATTTCCGTGCGGCCCGTGCCCCCGCCAACGACGGACTGCGGCGGCTCGGCGTACCGCGACGGCTGCTGCGCGCCGCCGCCGCGCTGCGGACGGCGGCACTGCTGGGTGTGCTGGTGTCGGTGGCCTGGCTGGTGGCGGAGCTGGCCTCGGTGCCGCTGGTGCGGTAGACAGGGCTCCGCATCGTCCGGCCCCGCCCGTTCCCTCCTTCCCGCTCGCGCTCACCCCGCGGGCAGGGCGACCACCTCGCCGGCGTCGAAGGTGGCGGACACGGCGGTACCGGGTTCGGGCGCCGTGTGCAGGGGACAGGACGCCTCCAGCGCGGGACCGCGTTCCGGCGCGAGCAGCAGGGAGATCTCCGAGGAGCCCCCACCGCGCAGGGTGCGTGCGGTGACGGTGCACGGCAGTCCCTCGCCGGACGCGGCCAGCCGTACCCCCGCGGGGCGCACCAGCAGGGTGCACGCCCCCTCCGGCGTGCCGGGCGGTACGGGTACCGCGCCCCAGGGGGTGTCGGCGCTCCGCCCCCGCACGGTCGCGGCGGCGAGGTTGGTGAAGCCCAGGAAGCGGGCGACGAACTCCGAGGCGGGGCGGAGCCACACGTCCACCGGGCTGCCGGTCTGGGCGATCCGCCCGGCCTCCATCACCACCACCCGGTCGGCGAGCGCGAACGCCTCGCCCTGGTCGTGGGTGACGGCCAGCACGGTGGTGCCCAGACGGCGAAAGAGCTGCCGCAACTCCACCACGAGCCGCTCGCGCAGGGACCGGTCGAGCTGGCCGAGCGGCTCGTCCAGCATCAGCAGACCGGGGCTGGGCGCGAGCGCGCGGGCGAGCGCGACACGCTGCTGCTCGCCGCCGGAGAGGACTGCCACGGGCCGTTTCTGCGCCCCGGGCAGACCGACCAGTTCCAGCAGTCCGGCGACCCGCTCCCGGATCTCCCCGCGCGACTCGCCGCGCATGCGCGGACCGAAGGCGACGTTGCCCCCGACGTCACGGGTGGGGAAGAGCTGGTGGTCCTGGAACATCAGACCCACTCCGCGCCGGTGCGGGGCCACCCCCCGCTGGTCGCGCCCGGCGAGCAGCACCCGCCCGGAGTCCGGCCGGGTCAGTCCCGCGACGGTCCGCAGCAGGGTGGACTTGCCGCTGCCGGAGGGGCCGAGCACGCAGACGATCTCGTGCTCGGCGACGTCGAGATCCACGGCGTCCAGGGCGGTGTGCCTCCCGAAGCGTACGGTGACGCCGTCCAGTCGCAGCGAGGCCATCCCTACAGCTCTCCCGATCGGTCGGTGCGGGCGCCCTCCAGCGCCAGCAGGGTCGCCGCGCACAGCAGCATCAGGATCGTGCTGAGCGCCATGGCCTGCCCGTAGCTGGCCTCCCCGGCCCGGCCCAGCAGGCGGGCGACGGCGACGGGCAGGGTGGGGGCGTCGGCTCGGGCGATGAAGACGGTGGCGCCGAACTCGCCCAGGGAGACGGCGAAGGCGAAGCCCGCGGCGACCAGCAGCGCCCGTCGCGCCAGCGGCAGGTCGACCTCGCGCCACACGCGCGGCGGCGAGGCGCCCAGCACCGCGGCGGCCTCGCGCAGCCGGGCGTCCACCGCCCGCAGAACCGGCAGCAGGGCACGCACCACGAAGGGGATGCCCACCAGTGCCTGGGCGAGCGGGACCAGGATCCACGACGAGCGCAGGTCCAGCGGAGGCGCGTCCAGGGCGATGAGGAAACCGAAGCCGACGGTGACCGCCGAGGTGCCCAGCGGGAGCATCAGCAGCGCGTCGAGACCGCGCAGCAGCCGCCCGGCCCGGCCGCCCGGGCCGCGCAGGGTGAGGGCGACCGCGGCCGGGACGCCGACGGCCAGGGCGACGGCGGTGGCGGTGGCCGCGTAGGCCAGGGAGTTGCCGACCGCCTCCAGCGGGGCGACGGTGAAGGTGCCGCCGGCCGCGTCGGCCGAGCCCAGGGCGCGGTAGTGGTGCAGCCCGTAGCCGCCGGGTCCGCTCAGGGAGCGTTCGACGAGCACCGCGAGCGGGGCCAGCAGCAGCACGGCGACCTGGATCAGCACCCCCGCCAGCAGCGCCCGCTGCCCGGCCCCGCGCGGACGGCGGGCGGTGCGGGCGGCGTCGACCAGGCCCAGGGCCGCCCCGCGGCGGCGGACGGTGCGCGAGTGGAAGGCCATCAGGGCGGCGACCACGGCGAACTGCAACAGGGTCAGGACGGCGGCGGTGGGCAGGTCCAGCAGCTGGGCGGTCTGCCGGTAGATCTCCACCTCCAGTGTGGCGTGGCGGGGGCCGCCGAGGATCTGGACGACTCCGAAGGAGGTGAAGGTGAACAGGAAGACCATCAGCGCGGCGGCGGCCACCGACGGGAGAAGCGCGGGGAGGGTCACGGCGCGCCAGGCGGCCCACCGGCCCGCGCCGAGCATCCGCGCGGCCTCCTCCTGGCGGGGGTCGAGCTGCGCCCACAGGCCGCCGACGATCCGCACCACCACGGCGTAGTTGAAGAAGACGTGGGCCAGCAGGATGGCGGTGACACCGGTGTCCAGCCGCACCCCCCACCACTGGTCCAGCAGCCCGCCGCGGCCGAGCAGGGCCAGGAAGGCGGAGCCGACCACGACGGTGGGCAGCACGAACGGCACGGTGACCGCCGCCCGCAGCACCCGCCTGCCGGGGAAGTCCAGGCGCGCGAGCACGTACGCGCCGGGCAGCGCCAGCAGCAGGGTGAGTGCGGTGGAGGCCACCGCCTGCCACAGCGTGAACCACACCACGCCGGCGATGTCGGGGTCGGTGAGGACGGCGGCGATCCGGTCCGGGCGCCACCGTCCGCCGTCGTACAGCCCGCGGGCGGTGATGGCGGCGACGGGGTAGGCGAAGAACAGCGCGAGGAAGACGGCCGGCACCGCCGCGAGCGCGAGGCGCGCCGCCGTCCCCGCGCGTATGCCGGTCCTCACCTCACGACGGCCGAGGTCCACGCCCTGATCCACGCCTCGCGGTTCTCGGCGATCTTCGCGGGGGCCATGGTGTGGGGGTCGTCGATCGTCTCGCCGTGGCGGGTGAAGACCTCGGGCAGTTCCGCGTCCTCGCGCACGGGGTTGACGAACATCTGCAGCGGCAGGTCCTCCTGGAAGGACCGGCCGATCAGGAAGTCCAGCAGCGCCTTGCCGCCGGCGGGATTGTCCGCGCCTTCGAGCAGCCCGGCGAACTCGATCTGGCGGAAGCAGGTGCCGGTGGCCACCCCGGTGGGGGCCTGCTCGGGCTCGGGGTCCGCGCCCAGGACCTCGGCGGGCGGGCTGGAGGCGTAGGAGACGACCAGCGGCCGGTCGCCCTTGCCCTTGCCGCCGGAGGAGCCGGAGAAGCGGTCGTAGTACGCCTGCTCCCAGCCGTCGACGACCTCGACGCCGTTGGCCTTCAGCTTCTTCCAGTACTCCTGCCATCCCTCGCCGTACTCGGCGACGGTGGCCAGCAGGAAGCCCAGGCCGGGCGAGGAGGTGGCGGCGTTCTCGGTGACCAGCAGGTCCTTGTAGGCGGGCTCGGCGAGGTCGTCGAGGGTCCTGGGCGGGGCGATGCCGCGCTCCTCGAAGTAGGCGCGGTCGTAGTTGACGCAGACGTCGCCGGAGTCGACGGGGGTGACGCGGTGCTTCCCGGCGTCGAGCCGGTACCGCGCGGGTATCTTCGCCAGGCCCTCCGCCTCGTACGGCATGAACAGGCCGTTGTCCAGGGCCCGGGAGAGCAGGGTGTTGTCGACGCCGAAGAGGACGTCGCCCTGCGGGTTGTCCTTGGACAGGATCGCCTGGTTGAGGGAGGAGCCGGCGTCGCCGCCGCGCAGCACCTCCACCTGGTAGCCGGTCCGCTCGGTGAACTCCTCCAGCACGGCGTCGGAGGCCGCGAAGGAGTCGTGGGCGACCAGGGTGACCGTCTTGCCGCCCTTCCCCTCCTCCCCGCCGTCCCCGGAGGACCGCGAGCCGCCGCACGCCGTGAGGGCGGAGAGGGTGAGTGTGCCGAGGACGGCGGCGCCCAGGGCGCGCCGGAGCTTGGTGTGCACTTTCTTCTGACTCCCTACGCCGGTACTAACCGGATCAGGTCCGAGGGTCTGCGGCTCCCCGGGCGGCCTCTCGGCTCCTCCCGGCGACACCGCACTCTCAGCGCCGTACGCGCTCCCCTGTCGGCTCCGCTGTTTCGGTACTGGTGTTCGGACTGTTTCGCTACTGTGTGCGACCACTGAGGTCACCGCCACCGTACCAGTGGCGGTCGCGTCCTTCAGCGTTCGGTGGCGGCGAGCTGGCCGCAGGCGCCGTCGATCTCCTGCCCGCGGGTGTCGCGGACGGTCACCGGCACGCCGTGCGCCTCCAGCCCGGCGACGAACGCGCGCTCGTCCTCGGGCCGGGAGGCGGTCCACTTGGAGCCCGGCGTGGGGTTGAGGGGGATGAGGTTGACGTGCGCCCGCTTGCCCGCCAGCAGCCGGCCCAGCAGGTCGGCACGCCACGCCTGGTCGTTGATGTCCCGGATGAGGGCGTACTCGACGGAGACGCGGCGGCCGGACTTCTCGGCGTACTCCCAGGCCGCGTCGAGGACCTCACGGACCTTCCACCGGGTGTTGACCGGCACCAGGGTGTCACGCAGTTCGTCGTCGGGCGCGTGCAGGGAGACCGCCAGCCGGCACTTGAGGCCCTCGTCGGACAGGCGGTGGATCGCCGGGACCAGTCCGACGGTGGAGACGGTGATGCCGCGCTGGGACAGGCCCAGGCCGTCGGGCTCGGGGTCGGTGAGGCGGCGGATGGCACCGATGACCCGCTTGTAGTTGGCCAGCGGCTCGCCCATGCCCATGAAGACGATGTTCGACAGCCTCGCGGGGCCCCCGGGCACCTCGCCGTCACGCAGGGCACGCATGCCCTCGACGATCTGGTGGACGATCTCGGCGGTGGACAGGTTGCGGTCCAGCCCGGCCTGCCCGGTGGCGCAGAAGGGGCAGTTCATGCCGCAGCCGGCCTGGGAGCTGACGCACATGGTGACCCGGTCCGGATAGCGCATCAGCACCGACTCCACCAGCGTCCCGTCGTGCAGCCGCCACAGCGTCTTGCGGGTGGTGTCGTCGTCGCAGCTGACGTGCCGCACCACGGTCATCAGCTCGGGCAGCAGCTCGTCCGCCAGCCTCCCGCGCGCGGCGGCCGGGATGTCGGTCCAGGTGGCGGGGTCGGTGGCGTACCGGGCGAAGTAGTGCCGCGACAGCTGCTGGGCGCGGAACGGCTTCTCGCCGATCGCGGCGACGGCCTCGCGCCGCTCGGCCGGGGCGAGGTCGGCGAGGTGCCGCGGCGGCCTGGCGGCTCCGCGCGGCGCGACAAAGGTGAGTTCTCCGGGTACAGGCATAACCCGTCCAGTGTGGCAGATCGGCCGTGGCGCTCCGGGCCGCGGGCGTTGCGGGAACGCGCCCTCGCGCCCGGAGGCGAACACCGGTGTCGTCCGGGGGGACGCCACCCGGCACCGGTCGCCCCTCGTGGTGGGGGGGGGGGGGGGGGGGGGCGGGGGGGGGGGGGGCGCGCGGGGC
>NZ_JBXUOY010000296.1:0-6020 GCF_057196705.1 Streptomyces sp. ATLC9
GGGCCGTGCTCGCCGTCGCCGCGGCCGCCGTGGTGCTGCGGCGCAGGCAGGTGATGCGGCGGCGGTACCCGCTGCGCCGCGACCCGCGGGTGCCGGCGTCAGTCCGCCGCCTTGCCGGACGTATGGCCGCGTGAGGCGCCCGGGCCCGGGTCCCGCTCCCGGTCCGGACCGGTACGGGCGGGCCCGTCTCCGCGCCGCTGCCTCCTGAGCCAGCTGAGGCGTCGCAGCCGCAGCCTCAGCGAGCGCGGCCACTTGGCGGTGTCGCGCGGCTCCACGTACGGCTCCTCCCCCTCCGGCAGCCCGTCCGCGTACGCCCGCCTGCGGGCCAGTTCGGCGTCCAGCTCCAGGCCGAGCAGGATGGCCAGGTTCGACAGCCACAGCCAGACGAGGAAGACGACGGCGCCGGCGAGGGTGCCGTACGTCTTGTTGTACGAGCCGAAGTTCGCCGTGTAGACCGCGAAGCCCGCCGAGGCGGCCAGCCACAGCAGCACGGCCACCACGCTGCCCGGCGCCGTGCGCAGACCCCGCAGCCGGGCGTTGGGGGCCGACCAGTACAGAATGCTGATCATCGCCGCCACCAGCAGCACCAGCACCGGCCACTTGGCGACCGACCACACCAGCAGCGCCTGCTCGCCCATGCCGACGGCCTTCCCGGCCTGCTCGGCCAGCCCGCCGGTGAGGACCACGATCACCACGCTCACCGCGAGCAGCACCATCAGGGTCAGCGTCACGCCGATACGCAGTGGCGTGAGCTTCCACACCGGGCGGCCCTCGGGGATGTCCAGGACGCGGTTGGCCGCGCGGATGAACGCCGCGACGTAGCCGGAGGAGGCCCACACCGCGCCCAGCAGGCTGACGACCGCGAGGACGCCGCCGCCGCTGCCGCGCTGGATCTCGCCCACCGTGTCGCTCAGGATCTCGCGGGCCGGGCCGGGCGCGAGCCGCTGGAGGTTCTCCAGGATGTACTCGGTCGCCGTCTCGCCGACCGCGCCCAGCAGCGAGACGAGCAGCAGCAGGGCCGGGAAGATCGACAGCACGCCGTAGTACGTGAGGGTCGCCGCCCGGTCCGGGATCTCGTCGTCGAGGAACTCCTTGGCCACGCCCCGTGCGACGGTCCACCACGTCTTCGCCATGGCCCTACGGATTACCGCCGCGGACCCGGCCATGTGCGGCCCGGGGGCACGGCTGGGTAACGGCGGGCCCGGCCGGACGCGCGCGGGGCGCGGTACGGACGGCGTCCTCCGTCCGTACCGCGCCCCGTGTGTCACAGGATGCGGGTCAGCCTCGTTCCCGCGTCCGGTTCGGTCAGCTCGCCCCGGACGGCGACCGGGACCTTCACCTGGCCCGGTCCGCTGCCGACGGTCAGGGTGCCGACGGTGTCGCCCGGGGCCGCCGTGTGCGGCACGCCCTTGCCGCCGTCGGTCAGGGCCAGCTCCACCTCCAGACCGGACCAGCCGACGGCCGAGACGTCCTCGGTCGCGACCACCTGCGTACGGCCGCCGAGGCCGTCGTCCACGTAGCCCACCACGTCGCCCTTGGCAACGATCTTCTCCGACCTCAGGACCTCCTGTGCGGAGATCAGCAGCTCGCGGCTCTCGGCGACCACCGTGTCGATGATCGACGGCTTGTGCTGGCTCATGACCGCGCCGACGATCAGCTGCGTGGTGCCGCCCACCTCCTTCTCCCCCGCGAACAGCAGGTTGCCGCCGGCCGCGGTGGTCGTACCGGGCTTGATGCCGATCGCGCGGTTGTACGGAACGAGCCCGTTCCAGTTGCGGTGGCTGACACCGTTGCGGTCCTCGTACGAGGGTTTCTTCACGATCTCCCGGAATGCCTCGTAGTCCATGACCTTCTTGCCGAGTTCCACCTGGTCGGCCGCCGTGCTGACGGTGTCCTCCCGCAGCCCGCTGGCATCGGTGTAGGTGGTGTTCTCCATCCCGAGCTCCTCGGCGGCGGCGTTCATCTTCTCCACGAACGCCTCCTCCGAGCCGCCGGAGTCCCAGCGGGCCAGCAGCCGCGCCACGTTGTTGGCGGAGGCGATCATCAGGGCGTGGAGGGCCTCGTTGAGGGTGATCTCCTCGCCCTCCTCCACCTCGACGGTCGACTCGCCCTGGGCGCTGAGGCCCGCGTCCTTCTCGGCCTGCGCGTCGACCGGTATCCTCGGGCCCTCCTCGCCCGCCTTGAGCGGGTGGTCGCGCAGGATGACGTAGGCGGTCATCACCTTCGCCACGCTCGCTATCGGCACCGGCTTCTCCTCACCGTACGAGCCGAGGGAGCCGAGCCCCTCCACCTCCAGGACGGCCTGGCCCTCGGGCGGCCAGTTCAGGGTGGGCTCGTCGCCCTCGAAGGTGTGGGTGGCCGGGGCGGTGAGCACCAGCTCGGGGGCGGGCAGCGGGCGCATGAGCTGCGCGACCGCCAGAACGATCACCAGCAGCAGGACCAGCGGCGACCAGATCTTGACCCGCCGCAGGGCGACCCGCACCGGGGTCTCGGGCGGGGCGGGCTTGTTCGTCAGCTCGGCCAGCAGTTCCAGTGGCTTGTGCGGCGGCAGCGGCTGCTGCTTCGTCCGCTCGGCCTCCGGCAGCCCGGGGCCCGGCGTGTGGGGCGGCTGCTCGGGCGACACGACGGCCGGGGGTACGCGGGGGGCGTCGGCGGACCGCAGCGGTACGAAGCGGCTCGTCCGCTCGGCCTCGCTCTCCGCCGGCTCCCCGGCGGTCGCCGGGGGCCCGGTCTCCTCCGGCTTTCCGTCCGTCCCCGGTCCTCCGGGGGCCCGGGCATCCCCCGGGTCCGTCTCCTCCGAGTCCTTCGGAGCCGGTTTCCCGGAGGCGTCCCCCGGACGTACCCGGAACATCGCGGTGGGCTGGTCGACCGGCCGGCCGGTCTCCGCGTCCGCGCCGTCCTTGTCGCCCTCACCGTCCTCGTGGTCCTCGTCGCTCCCGGCCGTGTCCCCGGGAGCACGGAAGACCGCCGTCGCCTGGCCGGCCGCCCCGGCCCCGGGCCCCTCGGCGTCCTCCGGCTCCGGCGTCCCCGCCGCGGAGGCGTCCCCGGCGTCCCCGGCGCCGCCGTCCGCCTCCTCGGCGTCACCGGCGCCGGCGTCGTCGTCCTCGCCGGCCCTGCCCTCGGGGACGCGGAGGACCGCCGTCCCCCGGTCGGCCCGTCCGGCACCGGACTCCCCGCCGACGGGCTCGGGCTCTCCAGCCTCCTCCGGCGCCTCCGTCCTCGCCGGCGCCTCCGCCTTCGCCCCGGCACCGTCGTCGGCGAAATCGGCGGAGCCGTCGTCCTCCCCAGCTGTTCCCGCCGGGCCGGCGTCGTCCGGCCAGGGCTCCTCGCCACCGTCCCCGGCCCCGTCCCGAGGCGCCTCGTACAGCGCCACGCGGGGGTCACGCGCCCGCTCGGGAACCGTTCCGGCCTCTCCGGTCGTCTCCCCCAACGAAGTCTTCCGTTCCGAAATGTCGGGGGACTTGCCCGCCACCTATGCCTCCCGCTTGGTACTCAGCCACTCGTCATATCAGTAAACAGTGTCCTGAAGCCCGGTCCTCCCCCGGCACTCCGGCCCTGTTTCGCGGCCGCCAGGGCCCGCTGAATTGCCAGACGGTAACGACATACCTACTGGTTCCACGACAAAGCGCCCAGGCACTCTCGACAGATCTCTGTGAGAGGGGTCACCCTGTCATGCATCCACGCGGGGAGGCATGGATGGGCAGGAGCCGCAGAACAATTCCGGAGGAGCTTCTGTTGCTGGCCCTGGACCCGGCCACGGGTACCACGGCGCAGCCGCAGTCGCTCGACCTCGGCCTGGCCGGGGCCCAGCTCGTGGAGCTGGCTCTCGCAGGACGGATAGCCCCTGACGGGGATCGCATAGCCGTGGTGCTGCCACGGCCGACCGGAGATCCGACCCTGGACTCCGCGCTGGAGCTGCTGCGCAGACGCGGCAGCCCCGTCCGCGCGGTCCACTGGATCGGCGGGCCCAGACTCGGGCTGCGCCAAACCTATCTCACACACCTGGAGCGCTGCGGCATGGTCCATGCCGTATCCAGCCAGATGTGCGGGGTGTTGCCGACGACTCGCTACCAGGCGACGGACACGGCGGTGAGCCGGGAGATCAGGACCCGGCTCGACAACGCGATCCGCACCGGCGTCCCGCCGGACCCGCGGACCGCGGCGCTCGCCGCGCTGGCCCACGCGGTCGGCCTCGGCAAGCACCTCTACCCCGGCAACGAGGGGCGGTCATCCCGTTCCCGGCTGAGGGATCTGATCAGGCACGACCCGATGGGCGGCCTCGTCGCGCACGCCGTGATGGATGTGCAGAACGGCGTGGCCGCGCAACCCCGGCGCGCCGCTCCCGGCAGGGGCTCGGGCGGGCCGGGAGGCGGGCGGACGGCGCCGCGGCCCACCGCGCCGCAGCCGCTCGCCGGGCAGGCACGGCGAGGCGGGATGGCCCGCGCGGGCGTCCACTGACCCTGGTGTACCCCCACCCGGCGGAAGCCCGGCGGGTACCCGGCGGGTTTCCCGAACTCGGCCGAAATCCGCTCCGCCACCCCGCGCGTGCGCGTGCGTACCCTGTGTGGCGATTTTCCAGCGCGAACACGGCCGTTGGTGGCAATCTGCTGCGGGAGCGGTCCTGTTGGCGTAAGCGGAGGTGTTCGCACCGTGGCATCCAGTGTCAATCCCACCGTCAGGCGGCGTCGGCTGGGTCAGGAGCTGCGCCGGCTCCGTGAGCAGAGGGGCATGACGGCCGAGGAGGTCGCCGACCGGCTGCTGGTCTCCCAGTCCAAGATCAGCCGGCTGGAGAACGGCCGCCGCAGCATCAGCCAGCGCGACGTCCGCGATCTGTGCGGGGTCTACGAGGTCGACGACCAGCGGATAGTCGACTCGCTGATGCAGATGGCCAAGGAGTCCAGACAGCAGGGCTGGTGGCACGCGTTCGGCGACATCCCGTACAGCGTGTACATCGGGCTGGAGACGGACGCGGCGTCCCTGCGCGTGTACGAGCCGCAGGTCATGCCGGGGCTGCTGCAGACGCCTCGGTACGCGGAGGCCGTCGTCGCGGGCGCGCTGCCCGAGGCGTCGGCGGAGGACGTGGAGAAGCGCGTGCAGGTGCGGCTGCGCCGGCAGGACCGCATCCACGACCCGAGGAGCCCGCTGCGCCTGTGGGCGGTGATCGACGAGGCCGCGCTGCGCCGGACGGTCGGCGGGAAGCAGATCATGCGGGACCAGCTGGAGCACCTGCTCGAGCTCTCCCGGCTGCCCCATGTGACGGTGCAGGTGCTGCCCTTCGTCATGGGCGCGCATCCCGGACTCAACGGCCAGTACGCGATCCTGGAGTTCCCGGACGCGGCGGACTCGACGGTGGTCTACCTGGAGGGCGTCACCAGCGACCTCTATCTGGAGAAGGGCGCCGACGTGCACAAATACAGCGTGATGTACGAGCACCTGCGGGCACAGGCCCTCAACGTCGAGCAGACCCGGGAGTTCGTCGAGGGCATCGCCAAGGAGTACACCCGGGGCTGAGTCCGACGCGCCGCCGGCGGCGTACGGAGGCGCGCGGGCGGCATCCGAGCGGCACGGCAAGCTACACCTGGTGGCATATCGATGTGAAGAGCCGTCTGAAATATGCCATCCGGTCGAGTGAACGGCGTTAATGGAGGCCTCAGTTGGAGAGTACCGTCTGCCGCACGCCGGGCCCAACCGGCGATTTTCACCGTCTGGGAGAAAACGGAGCAGACATGGCAATCCGACAGGGCATGACCGACAGGTGGACCAAGTCCAGCCACTCCGCCGGGAACGGGGCGTGCGTGGAGGTGCGGTCCACCGAGCCGCGGGCGGTCGCCGTGCGCGACTCCAAGGTTCCGCAGGGGCCGTCGCTGGACTTCGTCCCCGGTTCGTGGACGGCGTTCGTGGGATCCCTCGGCCGGGGTTCGCTCGCCCGGCGCTGACCGCTCCCCGCGCGACGCGCGCCACCGCGCGGTCGCGCCGTGCCCCATGGTGCCGGGCGGCGCCCCGCCCGAAGCCCTCTCGAC
>NZ_JBXUOY010000297.1:0-6013 GCF_057196705.1 Streptomyces sp. ATLC9
ACCGGCAGCTCAGGAGCGTCCCGCGCGGTCGTCGGCCACCGGGGCGGGGGGGGGGGGGCCCCCGGCCCCCCCCCCCCCGCGCGGGGCCGCCCCCCGCCCCCCCCCCCCCCCCCCCCACGGAGGCGCTGTGCGGTGAAGCGGAGCCGGAAGCGGCGGCCCGGGTGGCGCGGAGGTTGTACGGGGCGGGGGTTTCTTCACCGGCCGGGCACGGGACCGTCTGTCGCCGGTACGGGTTCGTCGGCCATACTGCCCGCCGTGGAACAGCTCAGAGGTCCGGTCATCCCGCCCGTAACCGCAGCCGGCACCGATCCGGCCTACATCCCCGGCCTCGCTCCGCCGAGCCCGGACAGGGCCGGTGAGGAGGCCGGCGGGGAGGAGGTGGAGCAGAGGGAGCAGAAGGCCGCTTCCGGGGAGGTGGCCTCGGAGACGCTCACCGAGGGGCTCGCCGAGGAGCCCACCGGTGAGCAGGAGACCGGCGGGCAGGACGGGGACGAGCAGGACGAGGACGGCGGGTCCGCCTTCGAGGCGGCCGACCGCCGCGGCTCGATAGCCGCCGGCCGCTCCGGGGTGGTGTTCCGGCTGGACGGCGAGGAGGCCCGGTTCCCCTGGGACGAGATCGGTGCGGTGGAGACGGATCTCCCGCGCTTCGGGCGCCGGTTCTCCGTCTCCGTCTGCACGACCGCCCGCCGCTGGTACGAGGCCGACGTCGACGCACCGTCCCGGAAGGTCCTCAAGGAGTGGGACGAGGCCTTCGACGCGGTCCTGGACGAGTGGTTCGGCGAGGACTGAGGAACCCGGCGGAGGAGCCGTCCCCGGCGCGCCCGCGGGACGCACGACGACGGCGGCGGCCCCGCGGGATGCGGGGCCGGCCGCCGCCGTCGCACGCCGTACCGCCCGGAGCGCGACCGCTACGAGGCGGGCTCGGGCTCGGGGGCCGGCTCGGTGCCGGCCGGGCCCTCCGGCTCCGCCGGGGTCCTGACCGACTCCAGCAGGAGCTGGGCGACGTCCACGACCTGGACGTTCTCCTTGGCCTTGCCCTCGTTCTTCTTGCCGTTGACCGAGTCGGTCAGCATCACCAGGCAGAACGGGCAGGCGGTGGAGACGATGTCCGGGTTCAGCGACAGCGCCTCGTCCACGCGCTCGGTGTTGATGCGCTTGCCGATGCGCTCCTCCATCCACATCCGCGCGCCGCCGGCGCCGCAGCAGAAGCCCCGCTCCTTGTGGCGGTGCATCTCCTCGTTGCGCAGGCCGGGCACCTTGCCGATGATCTCGCGCGGCGGCGTGTAGACCTTGTTGTGGCGGCCCAGGTAGCACGGGTCGTGGTAGGTGATCAGACCCTCGACCGGCGTGACCGGCACCAGGCGTCCCTCGTCGATGAGGTGCTGGAGCAGCTGGGTGTGGTGGACGACCTCGTAGTGCCCGCCGAGCTGCGGGTACTCGTTGGCGATCGTGTTGAAGCAGTGCGGGCAGGTCGCGACGATCTTCTTCCTGGACCGCTCGACGGTGACGCCCTCGTCCTCATCCTCGCCGAAGGCCATGTTCAGCATCCCGACGTTCTCGGCGCCGAGCTGCTGGAAGAGGAACTCGTTGCCCAGGCGGCGGGGGGAGTCGCCGCTGCACTTCTCGTCGCCGCCCATGATCGCGAACTTCACGCCCGCGATGTGCAGCAGCTCCGCGAAGGCCTTGGTGGTCTTCTTGGCCCGGTCCTCCAGGGCGCCGGCGCAGCCGACCCAGTACAGGTACTCGACCTCGGTGAGGTCCTCGATGTCCTTGCCGACGACCGGGACCTCGAAGCCGACCTCCTTGGTCCACTCCAGGCGCTGCTTCTTGGCCAGGCCCCAGGGGTTGCCCTTCTTCTCCAGGTTCTTGAGCATCGTGCCCGCCTCGGACGGGAACGAGGACTCGATCATCACCTGGTAGCGGCGCATGTCGACGATGTGGTCGACGTGCTCGATGTCCACGGGACACTGCTCGACGCAGGCGCCGCAGGTGGTGCAGGACCACAGCACGTCCGGGTCGATGACGCCGTTCTCCTCCAGCGTCCCGACCAGCGGGCGCTCGGCCTCCGCCAGGGCGGCGGCGGGAACGTCCTTCAGCTGCTCCTCGGTCGCCCGCTCCTCGCCCTCCATGTCCTTGCCGCCGCCGGCCAGCAGGTAGGGGGCCTTGGCGTGCGCGTGGTCGCGCAGCGACATGATCATCAGCTTGGGCGAGAGCGGCTTGCCGGTGTTCCAGGCGGGGCACTGGGACTGGCAGCGGCCGCACTCGGTGCAGGTGGAGAAGTCGAGGATGCCCTTCCAGGAGAACTGCTCGACCTGGGAGACGCCGAATGTGTCGTCCTCGCCCGGGTCCTCGAAGTCGATCGGCTCGCCGCCCGAGGTCATCGGCTGGAGCGGGCCGAGGGCGACCTCGCCGTTGGACTCGCGCTTGAACCAGATGTTGGGGAACGCCAGGAAGCGGTGCCAGGCGACGCCCATGGTGATGTTGAGCGACACCGTGATCATCCAGATCAGCGAGACGCTGATCTTGATCATCGCGGTGAAGTAGATCAGGTTCTGCAGCGTGCCGGTCCCCAGCCCGTCGAAGGCCTCCACCAGCGGGTAGGAGACGAAGTACGCCGCCTCGTAACCCTCGACGTGGTGGATCGCGCCCTCCAGGCCGCGCAGCACCAGGATCGCCAGGCCGATGGTGAGGATGACGTACTCGACGAAGTACGCCTGCCAGGCGGTCGAACCGGCGAAGCGGGACTTGCGGCCGGGGCGGGTGGGCAGGTTGAGCAGCCGGATCACGATCAGGGTCAGGATGCCGGCGACCGTCATCAGGCCGATGAACTCGATGTACATCTCGAACGGCAGGAAGCCGCCGAGGACGGGGAGGACCCAGTCGGCCCGGAAGAGCTGCCCGTACGCCTGGGCCAGGGTCGGCGGAAGCGTCAGGAAGCCGATCGCGACGAACCAGTGAGCGAAGCCGACGATCCCCCACCGGTTCATCCGGGTGTGGCCGAGGAACTCCTTGACCAGGGTGATCGTGCGCTGCTTGGGCTCGTTCGTGCGTGCGCCCGCCGGGACCGGTTGGCCGAGCCTGACGAAGCGGTAGATCTGCGCGACGGCGCGTGCCAGGAGCGCAACGCCGACCGCGGTGAGTACCAGCGAGACGGCGATCGCGGCGAGTTGCATGGCGGCTCCTCGAACCTGCGGGGGCGATGCCTGCGGCTGCAAGCTTACTAAGCGGTAACTTATCCGATCTGTTCGAGACTACCCATGAACGGAGGCCGTCTGTAGCCGCTCGTACGGTGATCTGCGTCGCTGAGGCGGCCCTTGCCCGAGGGGTGGCCGCGGAGCCTCGCGGAGGGCCCGGGAACGGAAGGGCGGATCCATCCTATAGACCTCCTCCGCCTCATCCTCCGAATCGGCGTCGAATGCGGTAAAAAGGGATGCGTTCGTTTCCCGCGGCCGGGAGGAAGTCCCTATGCGCACTGCGCGCACTCCGCGCGCGGGGCTCGCGCGGCCCTCCGCGGGACTCTGGGGGCACCTGTGGGAGCGCCTGTGGGGACGGCTGTGGATCTGGCTGCTCCTCCCCTGGCTGCTCGTCCTCGCGGTCGCCGTCGTCGAGGCCACCGGCGGGCTCCAGGGCCGCGTCGCGCACGCCGGCTCCCTGCTCACCCCGGCGCCCGCGCTCGCCGCGGTCCGCGGGCGTCCCCGCGACGTGCTCGCCGTCTCCGCCGCCGCCCTGGTCATCGGGGTGGCCGCGTCCTTCGAGCCGGACGCGGCCGGGACGGACACCTCCGCGACCGCACTGGTCTCGCTGGTGGTGAGCGCCGCGGGCCTGGTGGCGTCCGTGGCCCGGTGGCGGCGTGAGGGGCAGCTCGTCCGCATCCGGCGGGTCGCCGAGGCGGCCCAGCTCGCGCTCCTCTCCCCGGTGCCGCGCCACGCGGGCGGGCTGCGCCTGGCGGCCAGGTACAGCGCCGCCGAGTCCGACACCCTGATCGGCGGCGACCTGTACGAGGTCGTGGTCCTCCCGGACCGGACCAGGGTGATCATCGGCGACGTGCGCGGCAAGGGCCTGCCCGCGATCCGTACGGCGGCGGTGGTGCTGGGCGCCTTCCGGGAGGCGGCCCAGTACGAGTCCGCGCTGACGACCGTGGCCGGGCGCTGCTCGCGCGCGGTGGCGCGGTGCGCGCGGGAGGCGGCCGACGGGGACGGCCCGGAGGCGGAGGCGGAGGAACTGTTCGTCACCGCCGCGCTGGTGGAGATCGAGGGCGGGCGGCTGCGCGTCGTCGACCTGGGGCATCCGCCGCCGCTGCTGCTCACCGCGCGGGGGTGCGAGCCGCTGGCGGTCGAGCCGCTGCCGCCGCTGGGGCTGGTGCACGGCTTCACGGCCGGGTGGGACGACGACTGGGGCGTGACCGTCCACACCCGGTGGCGCCCCGGGGACCGGCTGCTGCTGCACACCGACGGCATCGACGAGGCGCGCGACGGCAGGGGGCGCTTCTTCCCGCTCGCCGAGACGCTGGGAGAGCTGCGCGAGGCCTCCACCGAGCGGCTGCCGGACGAGCTGCTGGAGGCGGTCGCCCGGCACACCGGCGGAAGGCTGCGGGACGACGCGGCGGTCGTCGTCGTGGAGTTCTCGGAGGCCGGTGAGGCGGAGGGCGACGGGGAACGGGTGCGGGGGGAGCGGAAAGGGCCGGACGGGGCGGATGGAACGGGCGGCGCGGGGAAGGCTGCTCCGTCCGGAAGCCAGGACGGCCCCGGTGGGCGTCCTGTCCCCCGGACACCCTCCGACGACCGGCGTCCCGCGGCCAGTTGACGCGGTCGCACCCCGGCATGAGTTCGGCGGCCGGAGAAGAGTTGAGCCGGAGCGACTCATGTCTCTTGACGCTGCCCGCCCTCCTGCTGCACTCTTGAGCCAGATTTACTCAAGGCATGAGCTGGAGGAACCCGAAATGGCACGAGCGGTCGGCATCGACCTGGGTACGACGAACTCCGTCGTCAGTGTTCTCGAGGGCGGTGAGCCCACCGTCATCACCAATGCCGAGGGCGCCAGGACCACGCCGTCCGTCGTCGCCTTCGCCAAGAACGGCGAGGTCCTCGTCGGTGAGGTCGCCAAGCGCCAGGCCGTCACCAACGTCGACAGGACGATCCGGTCGGTCAAGCGCCACATGGGCACCGACTGGAGGATCAACCTGGACGGCAAGGACTTCAACCCCCAGCAGATCAGCGCCTTCGTGCTGCAGAAGCTGAAGCGGGACGCCGAGGCGTACCTGGGCGAGAAGGTCACCGACGCGGTGATCACCGTCCCCGCCTACTTCAACGACCACGAGCGCCAGGCCACCAAGGAGGCCGGCGAGATCGCGGGCCTGAACGTCCTGCGCATCGTGAACGAGCCCACGGCAGCCGCCCTGGCCTACGGGCTGGAGAAGGACGACCAGACGATCCTGGTCTTCGACCTCGGCGGCGGCACCTTCGACGTCTCGCTGCTGGAGATCGGCGACGGCGTGGTGGAGGTGAAGGCCACCAACGGCGACAACCAGCTCGGCGGCGACGACTGGGACCAGCGGATCGTCGACTACCTGGTCAAGCAGTTCCAGTCCGGCCACGGCGTGGACCTGGCCAAGGACAAGATGGCCCTCCAGCGCCTGCGCGAGGCGGCGGAGAAGGCGAAGATCGAGCTGTCCAGCTCGACCGAGACCACCATCAACCTGCCCTACATCACCGCGTCGGCCGAGGGCCCGCTGCACCTGGACGAGAAGCTCACCCGGGCCCAGTTCCAGCAGCTGACCGCCGACCTGCTGGAGCGCTGCAAGATCCCGTTCCACAACGTGATCAAGGACGCGGGCATCCAGCTCTCCGAGATCGACCACGTCGTCCTCGTCGGCGGTTCGACCCGCATGCCGGCCGTCGCCGAGCTGGTCAGGGAGCTGACCGGCGGCAAGGAGGCGAACAAGGGCGTCAACCCCGACGAGGTGGTGGCCATCGGCGCCTCGCTGCAGGCCGGTGTCCTCAAGGGCGAGGTCAAG
>NZ_JBXUOY010000298.1:0-6008 GCF_057196705.1 Streptomyces sp. ATLC9
GCCCCGGCCACCGGGGCGGGGCGGCGAAAACGCGCCGGATGTCGCCTCGCGCCGGGTGCCGCGCGCGAGGCGTTCCGGCGAACCGGGTGTTCCCCTCGTACTCCCTTGAGCACGGGTTTCCCGGCACCGGAGCGGCCGGGCCCGGTCGGCGGCCCTTCGCGCGCACCCCCGACACCCTGGCCGGATCCATGCGGCGGCACGGGAGGAGTGGAAGGAGGTTTTGACGCTCCATCAAGTCACTTGCTGCAATCGTCCTCCGCACAGTCCGGCCGAACGTGGGGGAGAGACGGCGTGGCGCTCGACAGTCCGAAACTCAAGGACGTCCTGAGGGACGTCGCCTCCGGGGTCCTCCAGCTCCCCGACTTCCAGCGCGAGTGGAAGTGGGACGACGAGCGCATCCGGGCGCTCATCGCCACCGTGACGCTCGACTACCCCCTCGGCGTGGTGATGGCCCTGGAGACCGGAGGCAAGTCCCCCTTCAGACCCCGGACGATCAAGGGGGCCGAGGGGGAGGGGGACAGGGTGCCCGACCTGCTGCTGCTGGACGGCCAGCAGCGCATGACCTCGCTCTTCCAGGCACTGCACCGCGACAGTCCGGTCGAGACGGTCGACACCCGCGGCAAGCCCCTCAGGCGCTGGTACTACGTCGACATCGCCAAGGCGGTCGGCGCGCCCTCCGAGCGCGACGAGGCGGTGGTCTCCGTCCCGGACGACCGAGTGCTGAGAACGGGCTTCCCCCGCAGGGTCGCACTCGACCTGACCACGCCCGAACTTGAGTGCCGGGCCGGCTACTTCCCCATTCACCTGGTGTTCGACACGCAGAAGGTGAACGCCTGGAAGAGGATCTTCGTGGGGATCGCCGACGAGAACTGGGACCTCTGGTCGCAGTTCGAGGAGAACGTCCTCAACAACGTGAAGTCCTTCCAGGTCCCGATGATCAAGCTGGCGGCCTCCACCACCATGGACGCGGTCTGCGCCGTCTTCGAGCGCGTCAACACCGGCGGCGTCCCCCTCAACGTCTTCGAACTCCTCACCGCCACCTACGCCGGCGACCAGGAGTACGTCGCACGGAACGGCGAGTACTACCGCCTGCCGGACGTGTGGCACGCGATCAAGGGGAAGCTGACCTCCGCCCACCCGGTCTTCGGCCGCATGGAGGCCGGGGTCGAGGACGGTCTCAGCAGCAGCGACTTCCTCCAGGCCGTCGCCCTGGTGCGTACCTGGGAACACAAACAGGAGGAGCCGCGCGCCGCGGTCTCCTGCAAGCGCCGCGACCTGCTGGGACTTCCGCTGGCCGACTTCGACCGCCTGGCGCCCCGCCTGGCCGACGCCTTCCACTGGGTGGGAGCCTTCCTGGAACGACAGTGCATCGTCCGCGCCGCCGACCTGCCCTACCGCACCCAGCTCGTCCCGCTGGCCGCCGTGCGGGCCATCCTCGGCGAGGAGACGGACGAGCCCGGGGCCGAGGAGCGCGTCGACCAGTGGTACTGGTGCGGGGTGCTCGGCGAGATGTACGGCGGCTCCACCGAGAGCCGCTTCCCGCGCGACGTGGAGCAGCTCATCGCCTGGCTCCGCGACGCCGGCGCCCCCGCCCCCGACACGGTGTCCGAGGCGGCCTTCCTCGACGACCGTCTGAACAGCCTGGCGACGCGCAACAGCGCCGCCTACAAGGGCGTCTACACCCTGCTGGTCAAGCAGGGCGCGGTTGACTGGCACTTCACCGAGGCCCCGCTGACCCCGGCCCGCCTGGTCGAGCAGAACGTGGACGTGCGGCAGATCTTCCCCTGGAACTGGGTCGTGAAGAACGCGCCCGACTACGCCTGCCGCGCCAACTCGATCGTCAACAAGACGCCGCTGTCCCTGCGGGCCGGCCGCAGCATGGTGGGAGCCCCGCCCGCGTACCTGAAGACGCTGGCCCAGGAGTCGGGCATGCGTCCGGAGTGGTTCGACGACGTGCTCGCCACCCATCTCATCGACCCCGCCGCCCTCCACGAGGGCGACTTCGAGCGCTTCTACGACAGCCGCGCCAAGCAGCTCCTGGAGCTGGTGAAGTCGGCCATGGGCAAGCAGACCGTCTTCCGTGAGACGCAGGGCCGGTGAGCGAAGTGCCCCGCAACCCCTCGGGCGATGAACTGCGGGCCCTCGGCGGCCGGACGCTCACGGTCCCCGGCCTGCTGGAGGTCTTCGGCGTGCGCAGGCGCGACGACCAGACCGTCCTCCACATCAGCCAGGCCCTCAAGGACGCCGGCCTGGCGACGGACCCGGACTTCGCCTCCTGCCGGCTGCGGGATGAGTTCCGGGTGGTGTTCCTGGAATCCGTCTCGGGTACGGCGCCCGACAACGCCGCCGGGGAGGAGGACGAGGGGCTGCCCTGGGGCGCGCTGCCCCAGCAGCCCTTCACCATCGGCGACATCCCGGCCGCCCGGCGCGGCGTCGAGTGCGTCGCGTCCGGCACCCCGCTGACCCGGGCGACGTATCTGATGCAGACCAAGAACTACTCCCAGGTACCCGTCCTGGACGGCGACTCCGCGCTGAAAGGCGTCGTCACCTGGCGCTCGGTCGCCATGCTCCACGCGACGGGGAAGGACCCGGAACTGACCAACGCGGTCGAACCCGACCCGCCCGTCGCCCAGGCGTACCACGAGTTCTTCTCCCTGCTGCCCGTCATCAGGGAGCACGGCTACGTGCTGGTCCGGGAGAACGACGGGACGGTCACCGGCATCGTCACGGCGGCCGACATCACCGAGCGCTTCGACGACATCGCGCGCCCGTTCTTCCTCGTCGGCGAGATCGAGCACCGGCTGCGCAGGTGTCTGGGCCCGAAGATCCCCGCCGAGGCCGTCAAGGCCGTCCAGAGGTGGGAGAAGACCGGTCGGCTCACGGACCTGATGTTCGGCGACTACGTCAAGCTCCTCGACGGCGACCAGCGCAACAGGCAGGGGCACCGCATGGAGGCGGCGTGTGCCGCCGCCGACCGCAACTGGGCGGCGCTCGACTGGTCCGAGGCGGTGGACCGTGTCGAGTTCGTGCGTCAACTCGACCGGGTGCGGGGCATCCGCAACAAGATCGCCCACTTCGACCCCGAACCGCTGCCGCCGGGGAAGAACGAGGAACTGCGCCAGTTCGTCACCCTGCTCCGCCGGCTCACCTGAGCCGGCCCCTGCGGGGGCACCGCCCGCTCCGGGCACGCGGTCCTCGAAACGGGTGGCGGGCCCGAGGGCGGCGGAGTGCGAGGCGTGCGGGCTCGAGGCGGGCGTCATCCGCGTCGTCTCCCCCGGCTGTGAGGTCGGCGCCCCGCTGATCCCCGGCAGTTCGCCGTATACATCTCATCGGGCGGAACTTTGACGTTCAATCATGAGTAATGAGTCAAGGGACCCTCTCGCCCGGCCGGGAGAGAGGGACTTCAGGATCGGGGGTCACAGATGAGCGGTGCGGGCGAGGAGTGGATGGACCTGGCGGACGCGATCACGCTGCTGCGGGATCAGATCGCCGAGGCCCAGAACAGGATCGCTGCTCCGGCAGGGGAGGGCGACAAGGGGGTGCTGTTCACACTGGGGGAGATCACGCTGGACCTCGGTCTGGAGCTGACCGGCACCAAGGGCGTCAACGGCGGGCTGCGCTGGAGCGTGGTCAGTCTGGGCGGGAAGAGGGAGAGCGGTCGCAAGGCCACCCACACGGTGACCGTGAAACTGACCCCGCACCGGCCCGGCGGCGGCGACATCGACGTCAGCGACGAGGAGTGAGCCGGCCTGTCACCGGCACACCGCACATGACAGGGCGGGGAACGGGGGAACGCCGTGGAGTTCGACCGCCGGGTACAGATCCGGGTGAACCGTCTCAAGGACGGTGGGAGGAGCACGGGCTTCGGAACGGGCTACCTGATCGCGCCGCGTCTGGTGCTGACCGCCGCCCATGTCCTGGACGACATGGACCAGGCAGGCGGGCCGGGCACGGTGACAGTGTGCCCGCCCGACGCCGGTGAGCGACGGTTTCGTGCGACGGTGCGCTGGCAGCGCACCGATCCGGTCGTGGACGCCGCGCTGATCGAGGTCACCGACGGCCAGGGCTGGCAGATCCCGCGGTCCCTCGCGGATCTGCTGGCCCGGCCGCCCCAGCGCTACGGGCTGCTCGTCGGCACCCGGCCCCACCCGGTCACCGCGACCGGATTCCCCCGCATGCAGAAGGACCCCGACGACGGCCGGCGCCTGGACGAGCAGCTGACCGGCCTCATCGCCCCGGGCAGCGGGGCGCTGGCCGGCCGCTACGAGATCTCCAGCACCACCCCCACCCACCAGGGCCCCGCCGGCGGCGGCACCCGCTGGTCCGGCATGTCCGGAGCCGCTCTCCTCGCCGACGACGGCTACGGCGGCGACATGCTGTGCGGCGTCGTACGCCGCGACCGCCGGGCCGACACAGGCGGCAGCCGCCTGACCGCCACCACCGCCGCGAACCTCCTCGCCGACGACGGCTTCCGCGCCCTGGTCACCGAGCACACCGGCTGGGAACCCGTCCTGGAACCCGTCGAACCCGCCGCCCTGCTCACCCCGGCGGCGTCCGAACGCCTCCTGGACTCGCCCGCCGCCCTCCTGCGCGCCGACGCCGAGGCCGTCGCCTTCCACGGCCGCGACAGCGAACTCGCCGACCTGCGCGCCTGGTGCCTGGACGGCCCGCCCACGATCGCGGTCCAGGTGCTGACCGGACCCGGCGGACAGGGCAAGAGCCGCCTGGCCCGCCGCCTCACCGACCTCCTCGGCCACGACGGCTGGGCCACCGGACACCTGCGTCCCGAGCTCACCGACCACAACACCCCGCCCGATCTTGCCCTCCTGGCCACCGACCTGCCCCTGCTGATCGTCGTCGACTACGCCGAGACCCGCCCCCGCCTGCTGCGCCGCCTGATCACCGGCCTGCGCCGCTCCCGCCACCGTGTCAGGCTGCTGCTGCTCGCCCGCTCCGACGGCGAGTGGCGCACCGACTCCACCCTGCGGGAGGCCGACGCACCCACCCGCAGACTCCTCAAAGAAGCCCGGCCCGTCGAACTCGCCCCGCTCATCCCCCGCAGCCGCCCCGCCCAGGACCGCCACGCCGCGTTCACCCGCGCCGCCGGCGACCTCGCCCGCCTGCTGCCGCACGTCCACACCGTGCCCGACCACGACTGGAGCGCTCTGGCCGCGTCCCTCCGGCCGCCCGACGACCTCAGCCACCCCCGCTACGACAACGCCCTCACCCTGCAGCTGGCCGCCCTGGTCACCCTGCTGCAGCACGGTCCCCGGCCCGCCGAGGCCCCACCCGGCGCCCCGGCGGAGGAGATCCTCCTGGAGCACGAAGCGCGCTTCTGGGAGGACAGCGCGGAGGCCCCCGCCTTCAAACTGAACCTGCCCACCACCACCCTGGCCACCGCCGTCGCCGTCGCCGCGCTGTGCGGGGCCACCACCGCCGACGCGGCCGCACAGGTCCTGGGCACCGTCGCCGACCTGCCCGCCGACAGGACGGCCCGTACCGCGAAGTGGCTGGCCCGGCTGTACCCGGCCGAACCCGGCCGCTACTGGGGCTCCCTCCACCCCGACCGCGTCGCCGAATACCACGCCTCCCAGATCCTCGAAGAAGACGGCATCACCCTGCCGGCCCTCCTCGCCGCAGGAACCCCCGCTCAGCAGGCCCAGATCATCACCGTGCTGGCTCGCGCCGTCATCGCCCACTACAACGCCGACCGGACCGCCGACAGCGAACACGCCCTGCACACCCTGGACACATCCCTGGACACCACCCCGCTCGACTACGAGGCCGTCAGCTCGGCCTCGGCCGCACTCCCCTACCCGTCCCGCGTCATCGCCCCACTCGCCCTGCGGCTCACCAGCAACCTCGCCCAGGCCAACCAGCAACTGGCACAAGCCGACCCCGCCGCCTACGAGCCCGACCTCGCACGCTCGCTGTCCAACCTCGGCATCCGGCTGTCGGAGGCCGGGCGCCGGGCCGAGGCCCTGACCGCCACCGAAGAGGCGGTGGAG
>NZ_JBXUOY010000299.1:0-6006 GCF_057196705.1 Streptomyces sp. ATLC9
GGCCGAGGCCAGGACCAGGCCGCCGCCGAGCGCGAGCGCCCTCAGGCCGAGCTGCCGCCGGCCGATCCCTCTGCCCGCGGCGGGGCCGGGTGCGGGCGCCGGGCCCGGTGTGCGATCCCGTGCCGAACCGGTCATACCGCGCCCCCTGGGAAAGTATCTTTCAGCGGATCGGGACAACGGTGAAACCTTCTTCCCGAGCCCGCTGTCCGTCAACCCCGCGGCACGGCGGACGGGTGTTCCGGGTGGGCCGCCCGCCTAACGGAGCACCACGCAGCCGCGCCGCTCCAGTTCCCCCGCCGGCCCCGGATCGACCGCCGCCCCGTTCCAGCGCAGATCCAGCTTCTCCAGCGCGGGCAGTTCCCGCCCCAGCCAGCGCGGCACCGTGCGCAGCCGGTTGCCCCGCAGGTCCAGGCGGCGCAGCCGCGGCAGGCCGCGCAGTGCCTCGGGCACCTCCTCCAGGGCGTTGTCGCGCAGTTCCACCTCGCGCAGCTCCCGCAGCCGGGAGAAGGAGGCGGGCAGCGAGCCCAGGGCGTTGCCGCGCAGCCACAACTCCCGCAGCGCGGTGAGCCGCCCGAGTGAGGCCGGCAGTTCCCGCAGCCCGCACCGCTGGGCCCGCAGCTCCACCAGCCCCGCCATACCGCCGAACTCCCCGGGCAGCGAGCCCAGCGGATTGTCGCCGACGTTCAGGTACGTCAGCGAGCGCAGTCGGCCCAGTGAGCGCGGCAGCGCGGTGAGCCGGTTGTCGTGGAGGTAGAGACAGCCGTCCAGGTCCGTCAGCTCCCCGATCTCCTCGGGCAGGGAGGTGAACGCGTTGTGGCCGAGGTCGAGGGTGCGCAGGTGCCGCAGCCCGCCGATTCGCGGCGGGAGGTCGGTGAGCGCGTTGTCCGCGAGGATCAGCACCCGTGTCCCACGGCGCTCCCACACCTGTTCGGGGACGCGGGACAGGCCCGCGCGCCAGAGGTTCACCGTCGTCCCGCCGTCCGTCCGCTCCGTCGTATCCGCCACGGCGACACCGTACTCCCGGCCCGCGGCGCCGTGTCGGCACCGCCGTGGCACAGCCTCCCCGGGGACCGGCCGAGGTCGTCCCGCGGCAGGTGGACGAAGGCGGTCGCCGGTCAGGAGTGCCGCGGACACGCCGTGCCGCATCCGGTACGGGGAGTTCGCGGAAGCGGCGTTACCCGAAACGGCGTCCCGCCGGGGGGAAACCGGCCAAGAGCACCGCGCCCGGTTCACACCGGCGTACGCTCTCCACCGTCTGCCGTGAGAGCGACGCGGCGGCAGCCGTGGCGGCGGACGAAGAGCAGGGGCACATGCACCGGGCGATGTTCGAGCGGGAGTCCGAACTCAGGGCGTCGGACAAGGCGTTGACCGACCCGACGGCGGGCGCCACTGCGCGCGGTCGCACCGTGGTGCCGACGCACGGCGCTGAGCGGGGAGGGCAACCGCCCCTCCGCACGGCCCTGCGGGCCGGCCGGCCCGGCCGACCGGTGCCCGCGGCCGCCGGCCGGGACGGCGGGCTCGCCGAACACCTGGAGCGTCTGGGGACCTCCGCCGTACGGCTGGTCTGGGCCGCCGCGGTCCTCGGCGGCACCGAGACATCCCCCTCGCTCGCCGCGGACGTCGCGGCCCTGGATCCCGGGGAGGCGGCCGAGGCCCGCGCCCGGCTGACCGCCGCCCGCATTCTCACCGGCGGCGAGAAGGGGCGGCCGCTGCGCTTCCTCAACCCGCTGACCGCCACCGCCGTCCACCGGTCCGTCCCGCCCGCCCTGCGCGTGGCCCTCCACGGCCAGGCCGCCGCGGTCGTCGCCGGGGCGGGGCACGGCCCCAGGGCCGTCGCGCGCCATCTGCTGGAGGTCCACCCCGAAGGCGACCCGGCCGTCGTCGCCACCCTGCGCGAGGCCGCCGCCGAGCACCTGAGCGCCGGAGCCCCCGAGGCGGCCCGGCGCTGTCTGGAACGCGCCCTGCGCGAGCCGCCGGGTACGCGGGAGAGGGCCGCCGTCCTCCACGAGCTGAGCCGCTTCACCCTCCCCGGCCGGTTTGCCGCCACCGCCGCCGACCACCCGCGGGCCGCCCCGGCGCGGGCCCCCGGACGGCGTTAGGGCCCCTGCGGCCACCCGGTGCGGCGAGGGCCGCGAGGCCCGCCTCACCGCCGCACGGCAGGCGCGGGCCGGAGCCCCGCGGCGGTACCGGGCCCGTACCATGGCCGCATGTCCTTTCTCCGCCGCCGCAGTGCCGCCACACCCGCCGGACCCGACTTCGACGTGCTGGCCATGGACCCGGGGGACTGGCCGGGCAACCTCGGCGCCGGGCTGCTGCCCGCGCCGGACGGAAGCTGCCAGGGCGTCTTCCTGCGCTACGACCTGTTCGGCGGACGCGGACCGGCCATGGTCATCGGGAACCTGCCGGAGGGCTCCCCGGCCCGCGAGACGGCCGAGGGCCAGATCCCCTTCGAGGTCGCACAGCTGCTGGCGGCGCTGGAGAACGACGAGGAGGTCATCGTCACCGGGACGGAGGAGAGTCCGGTGATGCTGGACGACAACCTCCTGATCGTGCGGCGGGTCACCTGCTCGGAGAGCCGGATCTCCTGTGTCCAGTTCGACCGCAGCGACAGCGTGCTGGTCACCATCGCCAGCTGGGACCGGCCGATCACCGAGGACCTCTACCAGCTGCTCAAGCCGCTGCCCGCGGAGCTGTTCCGGCGCTGACGCACCGGCGGCGCGGACGGGCGAGGACACGGAAGGGGAGGGGCGCCCGGGAGCGCCCCGCCCCTCCGCTGTGCACCCGCCCCGGCGTCACCTCACCGCCGGGCCGGCCGCACCGTGACGTCGGCGGCCTTGACGAAGGCCACCCGGTGCCCGAGCTGGATCTGGTAGTACTCCTCCTCGCCGCGCACCACCACGTGGTTCGCGGGATCGAAGGTCCTGGCGTAGTAGTACTCGCCCTTCGTCCGCAGCCCCAGCGCGTACGCCTGGCCCGCCTCCACCGTGTACGGCAGCGGGGAGACCGCCTGGGCCGGGATCCCCTCGGGGTAGGCGGAGGCCTCCGGATAGGCGCGGCCGTGGACGGGCACCGGTCCCGCGCCCTCCCTCGGGGTGACGACCAGGCCCCGGGTGGGCACCGCGGCCGGCGCGTCGGCGGGGTTGTGGAACCACGCCTTCCGCCCGAGGTACCAGATCGCCGTCCACTCGCCCCGGCGTTCGGCCACCGCGTACCGCTGGCCGGTCGAGGCGCGGGCGCCGGTGTCGTTGACGCCGGTGGTGGAGTCGCCGCCGCCCGGCCGCAGCCCGGCATCCCTCACCAGCGGCGCGTCGGGGCTCGGCCCGGTGCGCAGCCGCACCGCGCCCGAACCGTGCGGCGGGCAGGGTTGCCCGGAGCCGTCGCAGCGGGTGTAGAGGGGCTTGTGCTCCTCGTAGTCGGGCCGGATGGTCACCAGTTCCGAGCCCGGCCCGGCCGTGGGGTGGAAGGGCGCGCCCAGCAGCGTGAAGTAGTGCTGCCAGTCCCAGTACGGCCCCGGATCGGTGTGCATACCGGGGATGTGGGCGGACGTCACGCCCGGCACGTTGTCGTGCCCGATGATGTGCTGCCGGTCCAGCGGGATGTCGTACCGGTGGGCCAGGTACCGCACCAGCCGCGCCGAGGTGCGGTACATCGCTTCGGTGTACCAGGCGTCGGGGGCGGTCAGGAAGCCCTCGTGCTCCAGGCCGACCGACTTGGCGTTGACGTACCAGTTGCCCGCGTGCCAGCCCACGTCCTTCGTGGGGACGTGCTGGGCGATGTGGCCGTCGGAGGCGCGCAGCGAGTAGTGCCAGGAGACGTACTCCGGGTTCCGCACCAGGCTCAGGGCGGTGTCCCAGGTCGCCTCGGTGTCGTGCACCACGATGTAGTCGATCTTCTGCGACGCGGGGCGGTCGGCCTTGTCGTGGTTGCCGTAGTCGGGCGAGCCGTCGGGGTTGGCGTATTCCTCGTACGGCGCCGGGATCCACTCGCAGGAGACGGAACTCGGGCACTCCACGCGCTCGTCGCGCACCGGGGGAGCCGGGCGCAGCCCCGGGCCGTCCAGCCGGGCGGTCCTCGGGGCCAGGTCCGGGTCGCCCTCCAGCACCACGTGCTGGCCGGAGTCGGTGGTGCGCCGCCGGCCTTCGCGGATCACGTCGAAGACCTCGTCGGCGAAGACCCCGGCCGCCCGCGCGTCCCCGGAGCCCGGGTAGCGCGCCACGGCCCCGTACCACCGGGCGGGGTCGTCGCTCGGCGCAAGCCCCAGCTCCCGCTGGGCGGCGGCCAGCAGCGCCGCACCGCCGGCGATGTTGGCCGCCGGGTCCCGCCGCAGCTCCTCCTCGTCCAGTCCGGTCAGCTCGGCCGCCCGCTCCAGGGTGCGCAGCCGGCCGGGCAGGTCGGCGGAACCGGGCAGCGCGTCGGCGACCCGCCTGGTTTCGCGGGCGGTGTCGCCGCGCGCGTCCTCCGCGCCGTGACTGTGATGGGGGTCCTCGGCCAGCGCGGTGCGCGCGTCGGTCAGGTGCATGGGACCGTAGCCGCCCGAGACGCTGGGCGCGCCGCGGTGGCCGTCCCAGCGCGACTGCAGGTACGACACGCCCAGCAGCACGCTCTCGGGCACCCGGTACCGGTCGGCGGCGCGGGCGAACGCCTCCTGCAGCGAGTCCGGCTCCCGCCCGCCGGCGTCGGCGGTGGCCGGGAGGAGGGGTAGCAGCAGGGCGGCGGCAGAGGCCGCGATGAGTGCCCGCAGGCGCCGGCGGGCGGAGCCGGGCGGGGGCGCCGGCGGGCGGACGGGGACGAGTCCTGGCAAGGCGGCCTCCTGGGGTGCGCCGCGGTGGGGCGCGGCACGGGACTGCCCACAGGGGTACCGGCCGGCCGACGATCCGTCAACGGCCCGGGAAGAAGGGCACTCCGATGGGTTCCCGCACGTCAGAGGCCGTCCGGGGGAACCTTCACCCCGGGGCGGGACCGGAGCTGTACGGCGTCACGGGTCCAGTCCGGTGACGCCGCGCGGGTCCGGTCGTCAGCCGGTGCCCACTGCCGCCCGCACCGCGCGCCGGGCCATCGCGCAGTCGTCGTGCAGACGGCGCAGCAGCAGCCGCTGCTCCTCGCCGGTGCTCAGCAGGCCGGTCCGGTCGCAGCCCGGGGCCGGGCCCGGGTCCCGCATGGCACGCCGCACGGCCGTCTCGCAGGCGTGGACCTCACGGGTGAGGACGAGCATCAGGTTCACCAGGAAGGCGTCCCGCGCGTCACGGCCCCCTGCCTGGGCGAGCCGGCTGATCCGGCGGCGGGCCATCGGGCTGTCGCCCAGCATCGACCACAGGGTGGCCAGGTCGTAGCCCGGCAGGTACCAGCCCGCGTGCTCCCAGTCCAGCAGTACCGGGCCGACCGGGGAGAGCAGCACGTTAGCCGGCAGGGCGTCGCCGTGGCAGAACTGCGCGCGGACGCCGCCGCGCGCCAGGCCGTGGAGCAGCTTCCGCAGGTCACCCAGATCACGGTCCGTCAGCAGCCCCAGCCCGTGGTAGCGGGCGACCCGCACCCCGTAGTCGACCGGGGTCCCGAAACGGCCTGCGGGCGGCTCCCAGGTGTTCACCCGGCACACCGCGTCCAGCACCGCCCGCAGATCGGCCGGGGACGGCGGCTCCAGCGGATGCCGCTGGAGCGCCATCGGACGGCCCGGAGCCCGCTCGGCGACCAGAACGCAGCCCTCGGGGTCGGCGGCGATGAGCCGGGGCACCCGCACCGGCGGCCGGTGGCGCACGAAGGTGCGGTAGACCGCTATTTCGCGCCGGAACCGCTCGACCCGTGCGGGCGAGTGGTCCAGCAGGCACTTGGCCACCGCGATGCCGCGGCCGACGGTGCCCGCCAGCAGCACCGAGCGCCCGCCGCGGCGCAGCACCTGCACCGGCCGGAACTCCGGGCAGACCCGGTGCACCGAGGCGATGGCGGTGCGAAGCCGCCCGTCCTGCGGACCGGACGGATCCAGCCTCCCGGCGGCCGGCCGGGCCCCCGCGC
>NZ_JBXUOY010000300.1:0-5999 GCF_057196705.1 Streptomyces sp. ATLC9
CCCCCGGGGGGGACCCCCCCCCCCCCCCCCCCGCAATCACCCCCCCCGGGGGGCCCGCCCGCCCCCCCCCCCCCCGGTTCGCTGTCCGTCCGCTCCCTCCCGGGCTCCGTCCGGGGAACCCCCGGGCACCGGGGGCGCCGCTCAGGCGACATTCACCCTCTGGCCGGGGGGCGCTGCTTCGAGCCACGCGAGGAAGCCGGTCAGGGCGTCCTCGCTCATCGCCAGCTCCACCCGGGCGCCGCGGTGCGAGCAGGCCAGGACCACCGAGTCCGACAGGAGCGCCAGCTCCTCGTCCCCCTCGGGCCTGCGGCGCTCCAGCACCTCGATCGCCTCGCGCTCCAGCAGCCGGCGCGGCCGCGGCGCGTAGGAGAAGACCCGGAACCACTCGACCCGGTCCCCGCTGTAGCGGGAGACGCCGTACACCCAGCCCTTGCCACCGGCCTCGGCGCCCTCGCCGGAACACGGCGCGTCCCACCGCAGACTGCAGTCGAAGGTGCCCCCCGGCCGCTGGATCAGCCGCCGCCGCAGCCCGAAGGCGAACAGTCCCAGCAGCGCCAGAGCCAGCACCGCCCCGGACAGCACGAGAGCGAGGACCATCTTCACCGACCTCCTCGCCTCGTCCGTCCGTACAGCCCGTAGGCAGCCAGCAATCGCCTCAGCCGCGGACCGCTGTGGAGCGATGCTCCGGTGCGGTCCGCGGCTGAGGCACGTACATGTGCGCGGGTCTCAGTGCGCGCTCGCCAAGGCGGCCCGAAGCCGGATCTCGGCGCGGCGCTCGGCGGCGGCGTCCGCCTCCGACTTCGCCCGCTCCAGCGCACGCTCGGCGCGCTGGACATCGATCTCCTCCGACAGCTCCGCGATCTCCGCGAGCAGCGACAGCTTGTTGTCCGCGAAGGAGATGAAGCCGCCGTGCACCGCGGCGACGACGGTGCCGCCCCCGCTCTCGCCGGTCGTACGGATCGTCACCGGGCCCGGCTTCAGCACACCGAGCAGCGGCTGGTGGCCGGGCATGACGCCGATATCACCCGACGAGGTGCGCGCGACGACCAGGCCGGCCTCGCCCGACCAGACCTTGCGGTCCGCAGCGACCAACTCGACGTGCAGCTCAGCCACAGTGGCTCCTCGAAACTGGGGTTTTCACAGAATAACGGTGCGCGGGGACAGGGGGCGGATGGACCCGCCCCCTGTCGTGGGGCGCGGACGTCAGGAGACGCCCAGCTCCTTGGCCTTGGCCTTGAGGTCGTCCAGGCCACCGCACATGAAGAACGCCTGCTCCGGGAAGTGGTCGTACTCGCCGTCGGCGATCGCGTTGAACGCCGCGATCGACTCGTCCAGCGGAACGTCCGATCCGTCCAGGCCGGTGAACTGCTTCGCCGCGTGGGTGTTCTGCGACAGGAAGCGCTCGATACGGCGGGCGCGGTGGACGACCAGCTTGTCCTCCTCGCCGAGCTCGTCGATGCCGAGGATGGCGATGATGTCCTGGAGGTCCTTGTACTTCTGCAGGATCCCCTTGACGCGCGAGGCGCACTCGTAGTGGTCCTTGGAGATGTACCGGGGGTCCAGGATCCGGGAGGTGGAGTCCAGCGGGTCCACCGCCGGGTAGATGCCCTTCTCCGAGATCGGGCGCGACAGAACGGTGGTCGCGTCCAGGTGGGCGAAGGTCGTCGCCGGGGCCGGGTCGGTCAGGTCGTCCGCGGGCACGTAGATCGCCTGCATCGAGGTGATCGAGTGGCCGCGGGTGGAGGTGATGCGCTCCTGGAGCAGACCCATCTCGTCCGCCAGGTTCGGCTGGTAGCCCACCGCGGAGGGCATGCGGCCCAGCAGGGTGGAGACCTCGGAACCGGCCTGGGTGAAGCGGAAGATGTTGTCGATGAAGAACAGCACGTCCTGCTTCTGGACGTCGCGGAAGTACTCCGCCATCGTCAGACCGGCCAGGGCCACGCGCAGACGGGTGCCCGGGGGCTCGTCCATCTGGCCGAAGACCAGCGCGGTCTGCGGGAGAACGCCGGACTCGGCCATCTCCTCGATGAGGTCGTTGCCCTCACGGGTGCGCTCGCCGACGCCGGCGAACACGGAAACGCCCTCGTGCAGCTTGGCCACACGCATGATCATTTCCTGGATGAGGACGGTCTTGCCGACGCCCGCGCCGCCGAACAGACCGATCTTGCCGCCCTTGACGTACGGGGTCAGCAGGTCGACGACCTTCAGGCCGGTCTCGAACATCTCGGTCTTGGACTCGAGCTGGTCGAAGGCCGGGGCCTTGCGGTGGATCGCCCAGCGCTCGGTGACCTCGGACTCGGCCTCCGGCTCGTTCAGGATGCGGCCCAGGGTGTTGAACACCCGGCCCTTGGTGACGTCGCCGACGGGCACGGTGATGCCGTTGCCGGTGTCGGTCACCGGGGCCTGGCGGACCAGGCCGTCGGTCGGCTCCATGGAGATCGCGCGGACCAGGCCCTCGCCCAGGTGCTGGGCGACCTCGAGGGTGAGGGTCTTCTTCGCACCCTCCTCGGCCGGGTCGGCGACCTCTACGGTCAGCGCGTTGTAGATCTCCGGCATCGCGTCGACGGGGAACTCCACGTCGACGACCGGGCCGATGACCCGCGCGACGCGGCCGGTGGCCACGCCCGCCGCAGCGGTCGGCTCAACAGTGGTGGTCATAGTTGTCAGTCACTCCCCGCAGAAGCGTCGGCCAGCGCGCTGGCACCACCGACGATCTCGCTGATTTCCTGGGTGATGTCGGCCTGGCGGGCCTGGTTGGCAAGCCGCGTCAGCGACTTGATGAGGTCCTCGGCGTTGTCCGTCGCCGACTTCATCGCACGCCGGCGGGCGGCGTGCTCGGAGGCGGCCGACTGGAGCAGCGCGTTGTAGATCCGGCTCTCGACGTACCGCGGCAGCAGCGCGTCCAGAACCTCCTCCGCGGACGGCTCGAAGTCGTACAGCGGACGGATCCGCTCCTCCTTCTCCGCCTGCCGCGTGACCTCGTCGAGGCTGAGCGGCAGCATCCGCTTCTCCACCGGGTTCTGCGTCATCATCGACACGAACTCCGTGAAGACGATGTGCAGCTCGTCCACGCCGCCCTCGGCCGTGTCCCTGCGGACCGCCTCGATCAGCGGCCCGGAGACGGCCTTGGCGTCGGCGTACGACGGCCGGTCGGTGAAGCCCGTCCACGACCGGGCGACCCTCCGGTCGCGGAAGCCGTAGTAGGCCACGCCCTTGCGGCCGACGATGTAGGAGTCGACCTCCTTGCCCTCGGCCCGCAGCCGCTCGGTCAGCCGGTCGGCCGCCTTGATCGCGTTGGCCGAGTAACCGCCCGCCAGACCGCGGTCGCTCGTGACGAGCAGGACCGCGGCCCGGGCCGGCTTCTCGGTCTCGGTGGTCAGCGGGTGCTGGGTGTCGGAGCCGGTGGCGACGGCGGCGACGGCCCGGGTCAGCTCCTCGGCGTACGGAGTCGACGCGGCCACCTGGCGCTGGGCCTTGACGATGCGCGACGCGGAGATCATCTCCATCGCCTTGGTGATCTTCTTGGTCGCGCTGACGGAGCGAATCCGCCGCTTGTAGATCCTGACCTGCGCGCCCATGCTCAGACCTCGCCCAGCAGCTTGCCGTCCGAGGTCTCGAACTGCTTCTTGAAGGAGGCGATGGCGTCCGACAGCGACTGGAGGGTGTCGTCGGACATCTTGCCGCCCTCGCGGATGCCGGTCATCAGGTCCTTGCGCTCGCGGTGCAGGTGCTCCAGCAGGTCGCTCTCGAAGCGCCGGATGTCCTCGGCGGGGACGTCGTCCATGCGGCCGGTGGTGCCCGCCCAGATGGAGACGACCTGGTCCTCGGTCGGGTACGGCGCGTACTGCGACTGCTTGAGCAGCTCGACCATGCGCTTACCGCGCTCCAGCGCCGCCTTGGAGGCGTCGTCCAGGTCGGAGCCGAAGGCGGCGAACGCCTCCAGCTCGCGGAACTGGGCGAGGTCCACACGCAGCCGGCCGGAGACCTGCTTCATGGCCTTGTGCTGGGCCGAGCCACCGACTCGGGAGACGGAGATACCGACGTTCAGCGCCGGGCGCTGGCCCGCGTTGAACAGGTCGGACTCCAGGAAGCACTGGCCGTCGGTGATGGAGATGACGTTGGTCGGGATGAACGCCGACACGTCGTTGGCCTTGGTCTCGATGATCGGCAGACCGGTCATCGAGCCGGCGCCCATCTCGTCCGAGAGCTTGGCGCAGCGCTCCAGCAGCCGGGAGTGCAGGTAGAAGACGTCGCCCGGGTAGGCCTCGCGGCCCGGCGGGCGGCGCAGCAGCAGGGACACGGCGCGGTAGGCGTCGGCCTGCTTGGACAGGTCGTCGAAGATGATCAGGACGTGCTTGCCCTGGTACATCCAGTGCTGGCCGATGGCCGAGCCGGTGTAGGGCGCCAGGTACTTGAAGCCCGCCGGGTCGGACGCCGGGGCGGCGACGATGGTGGTGTACTCCAGCGCGCCGTTCTCCTCCAGCGCCGCGCGCACGGAGGCGATGGTGGAGCCCTTCTGGCCGACGGCGACGTAGATGCAGCGGACCTGCTTGCCCGGGTCGCCGGAGCGCCAGTTGTCGCGCTGGTTGATGATCGTGTCGATCGCCAGGGCGGTCTTGCCGGTCTGGCGGTCGCCGATGATCAGCTGACGCTGGCCGCGGCCGATCGGGGTCATCGCGTCGACGGCCTTGTAGCCCGTCTCCATCGGCTCGTGCACCGACTTGCGCTGCATGACCGTGGGGGCCTGCAGTTCGAGGGCGCGGCGGCCCTCGGTCTCGATCTCGCCGAGGCCGTCGACCGGGTTGCCCAGCGGGTCGACGACACGGCCAAGGTAGCCGTCGCCGACCGCGACGGAGAGGACCTCGCCGGTGCGGCGCACCGTCTGGCCCTCCTCGATGCCGCTGAACTCGCCGAGGACGACCGCGCCGATCTCGCGCTCCTCGAGGTTGAGGGCGAGGCCGAGGGTGCCGTCCTCGAACTTCAGCAGCTCGTTCGCCATCGTCGAGGGAAGACCCTCGACCTTCGCAATGCCGTCACCGGCAAGGCTGACCGTCCCGACCTCTTCGCGCGAGGCCGCGTCCGGCTTGTACGACTGGACGAAGTTCTCCAGCGCGTCCCGGATCTCATCCGGCCGGATCGTGAGCTCCGCCATCTGGGTTCCCTGCTCTCCTTGTTGGGCCCGTATGTGTCTGCTACGGCCCAACTCGGGCCGCCAGTACTGCTTCTTGAGTTGGTGTGGCCTACCGCCCGCGGTGTCCGCCGGCCGTGGGCTCAGCCGGCCATCCGCCGGGTCGCCCCTTCGAGGCGCTCCGAGACGGTGCCGTCGATGATCTCGTCGCCGACCCGCACCCGGATCCCGCCGAGGACCGCCGGGTCCACGTCCAGGTTGAGGTGCATCTCGCGTCCGAAGAGCCTCGCCAGGGCGGCGCCCAGGCGCTGCTTCTGGCGGTCGCCGAGCGGTACGGCCGAGGTGACCACCGCCACCGAGCGGTTGCGGCGCTCGGCGGCCAGCCTGGAGAGGGCTTCGAGCCCTCCTTCAAGACTACGTCCACGCGGCTGGCGCACGAGGCGGACGACCAGTCGCTCGGTGGCGGGCTTGGCCCGCCCCCCCAGCAGCCGCCGCAGCAGCTCGGTCTTGGCCGCCTTCACGGTGTCGTCGGTGATCTTGCCGCCGAGAGCCGCGCGCAGCTCCGGGGAGGAGGCCACCGTCCGGGAGAACCGGAACAGTTCGTCCTCCACGTCGTCCAGCGTGCCGTCACGCTCGGCCGCGGTGAGGTCGGCGACGTCGGCGAGCTGCTCGACCGCGTCCACCAGGTCGCGCGAGCGCGACCAGCGGGAGCGGACCATGCCGGAGACCAGATCGACGGCCTCGCCGCCGACCTGGCCGCTCAGCAGGCGTCCGACCAGCTCGGCCTTGGCCTCGCCGGGGGGGGGGGGGGGGGGGGGGGGGGGCGGGCGGCGCGCCCCCCCCGCGGCGCGGCGGGGCGGCGGGGGCGCGG
>NZ_JBXUOY010000301.1:0-5988 GCF_057196705.1 Streptomyces sp. ATLC9
CCGCCGCGGACGCCCCGCCTCGGCCGGCCGCGCCGCGGCCGGGGTGGCGGCACGCGACCGCATCCTGGCCTCGGCCCGCGCGGAGTTCGCCGAGCGCGGCTACGACAAGGCATCCATCCGCTCCATCGCCCGCGGAGCCGAGGTGGACCCGGCCCTGGTCCACCACTACTTCGGAACCAAGGAGCGGGTCTTCGAGGCCGCCGCGGAGATCTCCTTCGCCCCCGCCGCCGAGGGCCTGGGCCACCTTGCCTCGCACGGCCCCGACGGCCTCGGCGAGGAGCTCGTCCGCTTCTTCCTGGGCGTCTGGGAGAATCCGGCCGGCCGCGCGCCCCTGCTGGCCGTCGTCCGCTCGGCGCTCAGCAACGAGACCGCCGCCCGGATCTTCCGCGGCATGGTGACGCGGCAGCTGATGGCCCGGGTGGCGCGCCGTCTGGACGTCCCGGACCGGGAACTCCGGGTGGAGCTGGCCGCCGCGCAGATGGTGGGCGCGGCGATCATGCGGTACGCCCTGGAGATCGAACCGCTGGCCTCCGCGGAGCCCGAGGAGCTGGTGGCCCGCCTCGCCCCGGCCGTCCAGCACCATCTGACCGGGCCCGCCGGGCCGGCGCCCGGGGACGAACCGGCCCCGGGTGCCGGCGAGCACCCGCGCGGAGAGTGAGTCCAGCACCCCTCACGTCTTACGATCCGGACTTTTCGTCCGGATCTTGAGCGGGAGGCGTACGCTCGTCGGCTACGGCCCGAAGACCGCGCCGAACGGTCGTCCCATGGTTCACGAAGGAGTGGAGCACCATGCCCCAGCTGAGGTCCCGCACCGTCACCCACGGCCGCAACATGGCGGGCGCCCGCGCCCTGCTGCGGGCCGCCGGCGTAGCGCGCGAGGACTTCGGCAAGCCGATCATCGCGGTGGCCAACAGCTTCACCGAGTTCGTGCCAGGGCACACCCACCTCCAGCCGGTCGGCCGGATCGTCAGCGAGGCGATCAAGGAGGCGGGCGGAGTTCCGCGCGAGTTCAACACCATCGCCGTGGACGACGGCATCGCCATGGGGCACGGCGGCATGCTCTACTCCCTGCCCTCCCGCGACCTGATCGCGGACTCCGTGGAGTACATGGTCGAGGCCCACTGCGCCGACGCCCTGATCTGCATCTCCAACTGCGACAAGATCACCCCGGGCATGCTGATGGCCGCCATGCGCCTGAACATCCCCACGGTCTTCGTCTCCGGCGGGCCGATGGAGTCCGGCCGCACCACCCTCGTCGACGGCACGGTCCGCAAACTCGACCTGATCAGCGCCATCGCCGACTCGGCCAACGAGGCCGTCTCCGACGAGGACATGGCCCTCATCGAGGAGAACGCCTGCCCCACCTGCGGCTCCTGCTCGGGCATGTTCACCGCCAACTCGATGAACTGCCTCACCGAGGCCATCGGCCTCTCCCTGCCCGGCAACGGCTCGGTGCTGGCCACCCACACCGCCCGCCGGGCGCTGTACGAGAACGCCGGCCGCACGGTCGTGGAGATCACCGGGCGCCACTACGAGCAGGACGACACGAGTGTCCTGCCGCGCGCCGTCGGCTCCCGCGCCGCCTTCGAGAACGCCATGGCCCTCGACATCGCCATGGGCGGCTCCACCAACACGATCCTGCACCTGCTCGCCGCCGCGCAGGAGGCAGGGCTGGACTTCGGGCTGACCGACATCGACGCCGTCTCGCGCCGCGTGCCGTGCCTGTCCAAGGTCGCGCCCAACGGCTCGTACTACATGGAGGACGTCCACCGGGCCGGCGGAATCCCCGCCATCCTGGGTGAGCTGTACCGCGCGGGCCTGCTCAACGAGGACGTCCGCACCGTCCACTCCGACTCCCTGGCCGAATGGCTCAAGACCTGGGACATCCGCGGCGGCTCCCCGTCGCCCGAGGCCGTCGAGCTGTTCCACGCCGCCCCCGGCTGCGTCCGCTCCGCCAGCGCCTTCTCGCAGTCCGAGCGCTGGGAGTCCCTGGACACCGACGCGGCCGGCGGCTGCGTCCGCGACGTGGAGCACGCCTACTCCAAGGACGGCGGACTGGCCGTCCTGCACGGCAACCTCGCCGTCGACGGCTGCGTGGTGAAGACCGCCGGCGTCGACGAGTCCATCCTGACCTTCAGCGGCCCGGCCGTGGTCTGCGAGTCGCAGGAGGAGGCCGTCGAGAGGATCCTGGGCAAGAAGGTCAAGGAGGGCGACGTCGTCGTCATCCGCTACGAGGGCCCCAGGGGCGGGCCCGGCATGCAGGAGATGCTCTACCCGACCTCCTTCCTCAAGGGCCGGGGCCTGGGCGCCAAGTGCGCGCTGATCACCGACGGTCGCTTCTCCGGCGGTACCTCGGGACTGTCCATCGGCCACGCCTCCCCGGAGGCGGCCGCGGGCGGCACCATCGCCCTGGTCGAGGACGGCGACCTGATCAGCATCGACATCCCCGCCCGCACCATCGAGCTGAAGGTCGACGAGGCCACCCTCGCCGCCCGCCGCGAGGCGCTCGGCGGCCGGTACGCGCCGGCGGCGCGCGACCGCAAGGTGTCCGCCGCCCTGCGCGCCTACGCGGCCATGGCCACCAGCGCCGACAAGGGCGCGGTGCGGGACGTCACCAAGCTCGGCTGACCCCGCCCCGGCAGCCCACGGGCGTCCGCGCGCATAATCGACACCATGAGTGAGAAGCGGGAGCCCCCCGAGCCCGAGCCGATCCGGTTCTACGGCACCACCTGGGTGCACCACTCCGGTGGCTACCTCCCGCGCCGGATCGTGCTCGGACTCGGGGCGCTGCTGCTGGCCGCCGCCGGGGCCTGGGTGCTGCGGCTGGTGTACGAGGGAAGCACCTTCGCGGACGGCGGCGTGATCGGCGTCCTGCTCGTGGTGGCCCTGGCGCTGGCCAGCTCCATGGCATTCAGCCGCACCCTCACCGATTACACCCGCGAGCCCGGAGAGGCCCGCCCCGACGACGCGGCGATGCGCCCGGTCAAGGTGATCGGCTTCCTCGGCGTCCTGCTCGCCTATGCCGCGCGCAGCCTGGTCGAGGCCCCCGGCGAGAAGCTCCGCCGTGCCGAGTACGACCGGGCCGTCGCGCGGCACGAGCGCCGTGGCGCCGCCCGTGCCGCCCGCCGCGGCAACCCGGCCGCCCGCCGCGGCTCCGGGGGGTCCGGAAGGGCCCGTCGCGGGCACTGAGGGAAACGGGCCGAGGGCCCGTCCCACGACACCACCGAACGCCCCCGTCCGCCGCCCCGGACGGGGGCGTCGGCATGTCCGGCCCCGCCCCGCTTGACGCCCGGATCGGCACGGGAGCATTATTCAACATATGATGAATTTCCCTGTGGGGCCGGCCGTCCTGGCCGACGGCCTCACCGTCGTCCGCGGTGGCCGCACCGTCGTCGACGGCCTCTCCTTCGAGGTCCCGCGCTCCACCGTCACCGGACTGCTGGGCCCCAGCGGCTGCGGCAAGACCACCCTGATGCGCGCCGTCGCCGGCACCCAGGCGAAGGTCACCGGCACCCTCGACGTACTCGGCCGGCCGGCCGGAGCCGCACCGCTGCGCTCCCGCGTCGGATACGTCACCCAGGCCGCCTCCGTCTACACCGACCTGACCGCCCGCCAGAACCTCGAGTACTTCGCCTCCGTCCTGGGCCTGCCCCGCGCCGACCGCCGCGAACAGGTCGAGCGTGCCCTCGCCGACGTCGACCTCACCACCCACGCCGACTCCCTCGCCGGCAACCTGTCCGGCGGGCAGCTCTCCCGGGTCTCCCTGGCCGTCGCCCTGCTCGGCTCCCCCGAACTGCTGGTCCTCGACGAACCCACCGTCGGCCTCGACCCCGTCCTCCGCCGTGACCTGTGGGACCTCTTCCACCGCCTCGCGGCCGAACGCGGCACCGCACTGCTGGTCTCCTCCCACGTCATGGACGAGGCCGACCGCTGCGAACGCCTGCTGCTGATGCGCGCCGGCCGCCTCCTGGCCGACGGCACCCCCGAAGCCCTGCGGAACCGCACCCGTACCGGGAACATCGAGGACGCCTTCCTCCACCTGGTCGACGCCGCCCGCGGGAAGGGCGAGAAGACCGACGAAGGAGAGAACCGGTGAGCGCGACCCGAACCCTGGCCACCGCCCGCCGCGTACTGCGCCAGCTCGCACACGATCCCCGCACGATCGCGCTGCTCCTCCTCGTCCCCGTGCTGCTGACGGTCCTGCTGTACTACGTCTACGCCGACGACCGCGAACTCTTCGACCGCATCGGGGCCTCGCTGCTCGGCATCTTCCCGATGATCACGATGTTCCTGGTCACTTCCATCGCCACCCTGCGCGAACGCACCTCGGGCACCCTCGAACGCCTGCTGTCCATGCCGCTGGGCAAGGCCGACCTGATCCTGGGCTACGCCCTGGCCTTCGGCCTGCTGGCCGTCGCCCAGGCGGCCCTGGCCACCGGGGTGACCATCTGGTTCCTCGATCTGGACTTCGCGGGCTCCCCCTGGCTGCTGCTGTTCATCGCCCTGCTCGACGCCCTGCTCGGCACCGCACTGGGCCTGTTCGTCTCCGCCTTCGCCGCCACCGAGTTCCAGGCCGTCCAGTTCATGCCCGCGCTGATCCTCCCGCAGCTCCTGCTCTGCGGCCTGCTCACACCGCGCGACACCATGCAGCCCGTCCTGGAAGCCGTCTCGAACGTCCTGCCCCTGTCCTACGCGGTGGACGGCATGAACGAGGTCCTGCGCAGTCCCGACGTCACCGGCGACCTCGTCCGCGACATCGCGATCGTCGCCGGAAGCGCTCTGCTCGTCCTCCTCCTCGGTGCGGCCACCCTCCGCCGCCGCACCCCCTGACCGCCAGATGGACGAACCGGCGGCGGCACCACCGCGGGTGCGAGGATGGCAGCGCAGCACACACGCAAGTGCGGTACGCGCGTACCGGACCCGGACAAGGTGAGCCGTCCCATGACCCAGAAGATCGCCGTACTCGGAACCGGCAAGATCGGCGAAGCCCTGCTCTCGGGCATGATCCGCGCCGGCTGGTCCCCGTCCGACCTCCTGGTCACCGCCCGCCGACCGGAGCGCGCCGAGGAGCTGCGCGCCCGCCACGGCGTCACCGCGGTCACGAACGCCGGGGCGGCCAAGGCCGCCGACACACTCATCCTGGCGGTCAAACCACAGGACATGGCGGACCTCCTCGGGGAGCTGGCCCCCCACCTCCCCGCCAACCGCCTGGTCGTCAGCGCCGCGGCGGGCATCCCGACCGCCTTCATCGAGGAACGCCTCACCCGGGGCGCCCCGGTCGTCCGAGTCATGCCCAACACTCCGGTACTGGTGGACGAGGGCATGTCCGTCATCTCCGCCGGCACCCACGCCACCGAGATCCACCTCGTCCGCACCGAGGAGATCTTCCAGCCGGTCGGCAAGACGCTGCGCGTCCCGGAGTCCCAGCAGGACGCCGCCACGGCGCTCTCCGGCTCGGGACCGGCTTACTTCTACTACCTGGTGGAGGCCATGACCGACGCGGGCATCCTGCTCGGCCTTCCCCGCGACAAGGCCCACGACCTGATCGTCCAGGCGGCGGTGGGTGCCTCGGTGATGCTCCGGGACAGCGGCGAGCACCCGGTCAAGCTCCGCGAGGCGGTCACCTCCCCGGCGGGCACCACGATCAGCGCCATCCGCGAGCTGGAGCGGCACGGTGTGCGCGCCGCACTCATCGCGGCCCTGGAAGCGGCCCGCGACCGCAGCCGCGAACTGGCCTCCGGCGGCAACGGCTAGGGCCGTTTGATGGACCGCCCGCGGTCGTGTACTGTTCTCCGAGCTGCCACGGAGTCGATCCGACACCGGGCAGCTCTTCTGTCGCCCTCGGCGGCGACCACTCACTTGGTGTGATTCCCTTCTGGGGGTGAATTGCGGCATGCCGCAATTCCGGTCCGGACGGCCCGATTAGGAGCCGGACGGGAAATCCGCTACGGTGGTGGAAGCGCCGGAAACGGCGCGGAAAGAAAAGGC
>NZ_JBXUOY010000302.1:0-5963 GCF_057196705.1 Streptomyces sp. ATLC9
TCCTCACGGAACTCCGGCGAGTACGGACTTGGACGTGCCACGTGCTTCTTCCTTCGATTCTTTACAGGACAACCCTATTGGGTCCCTGTCCGGGATCTTCGGGGCCCCTCACTACGCCACCTGCAGCTGACCGAGGCCAACACCGGTATCCACACCGCCTCCTGCGACACCTACGGCTTCCGCCACGTACACAAAGCCGGTGCACATCACGAGCTCTACGAAACTCGGTACAGCTCAGAAGGCCCACGAGCCGTGCCTGGTCCCCGCGCGCAGCCGCGGGCAGCGGGCCCCCAGTTGCCCGCCGTCCGCGTCACGGCACCCATAGCGCCGGTACACCCGGCCACCCGCAGACCGATACGCCACCGGACTCACCTCCATGGTCGAGAACGGTTTCCCCCACCATGGGGGCAGCCACCGTCCCATGGCAGAGAGCGGATGACGGCGCACACAGCGCGATCACCGCGCCAACACCCGGCCCTGCCCACCGGCACCACCACGACCAACCCCTTGACGGACGTGAAGGGGTGTGCTGCTACCCACTGTTGGATGCATCCGGGCGCAGCGGCCTCGGCAGCAGGATCTTGGGCACACTGCTTCTACCCCGCGCCAGGTTCCTCGTCTCTCGGCAGGTTGATCGACAGGCTCCCCCTTGAGGCATCATCGGGTCACGAAAACACTGGTCAGACCGTTGAGGCTAGGTCGTGGCCGCGCCGCCGTCGCCCCTGGGCTCGTTCGGCGGTCAGGGCTGGTGTATCACGATGCCGGCGGAAAGGCTTGTCGCGACGGGCACGGTGATGGCAGTCTCCTGGGCATGATCAAGAGAATCGAGTCCTCCGTCCGCCGGTGAGCCAGACACCCGGGACCAGGCCTCCCGGATTCAGGACCGCGCTGTTCGAGCACGCCCTCCGGCTGCACCGGCTGACCCCCGATACCCCGCTGCCACGTGACGGCGAGCCGTACCCCGATGAGGAACGCCGCCGCGGGCCGCGACCGGAACAACCACGCGAGCGTGAGCGGGTCGGGGCTGAGGTTGCGGCCATCCTCGACGAGCACTTCACCGGCCCGCACTCCGTACCCGGTCAACTGGCCGGCCGCTTCCACGGCGTCCATGTGCCCATCCATCCCACCCCACGCATCACCGAGGCCGCCCTGCGGGCGGGTGCGCGGGCCAGGGAGGCCGGGCGCCGGCTGGTCAGGCATGGAAGCGGCACCGACGACGTCGTCGTGGGTCTGGCGCTGCTCGCCGCGACAGGCACCGTCGACGATGTCCCGTACATCCAGACCATCGGGCTGCTCTCCGGTACCTTCGGGCCGCTCACGGCAGCCGCCCTGGAGCGGCTGCCCGGCGGCGCGGAACCACTGCTGTGGCTGGCCGACCGAGTGGCCGGCTGGGGACGGGTCTACGTGATCGAGGCGCTCTGCCGACTGGTCGACGGCCATCCGGACGTCCGACCGTGGCTGCTGCGCAGGGCCGTCGACGGGGACCTCCTCAACGGATACTTCGCCGGCAAGGTCGCCCAGGCCGCAGGTCTCCATCAGGCCCTCGCCGGGTCGGTGGCGGATGCCGAGACCGTGGACCACACCGGCAGGCTCCTCCATGTGCTCACCCGCTGCCAGGGCATGGGCACGACCCTCGCACGCTACGCACACGCCGAGGACGTGCTGGCCGCACACCTACGTCACCTCGGGCACCTGGGGCCCTCTCCCGGCCGGTACTACATCGCCGCGCTCCTCGCCAGGAACCTCGGCGAGCACGGTGACCAGGGAGCGATCGCCCCCGTCCACAGGTGGCGGACCTACCGGAACGGCTATCCGGCGCTCCTTGACCGGGAGGACTGGTGCGAGACGGTGAGGAACGCCCTGGCCGCCGGCGACCAGCGGATCGTCTGGCTCGCCGAGACGGCGTCCGACCCGGAGCTGCGGGCCTTCGATACCCCTGTACCGTCCGGCGAGGAATAGCGCACCGGGAACAACTCCCCTGCGTCGGCGGCCCGCTACGGTCATCAGGTCGTGTATGAGTCGTATCGCTCTGTGAAACCGGCGAAGGGACCGACGGTGGCCGAGACGTGTGGAAGTGCTGATCTGCCCGAGCGGGACGTGGTGCTCGGACAGGCGGTGCCGTTCGACGCGGAACGCTGGACATCACTTCTGCCGAGTGCCGCATGGTGGCCGGAGGAGCTCGACGCCTGTCCCGTCTCCGGCCGCTGGCCACGCGTGGACCGGCGGACGGTCTTCGGTCTCGCCCGCCGGGCCGACAGCGCCGAAGGCCGCCGTCACCTCCTGGTCGCCACCCTGGTGTGGGGCTGTGGCACCAAGGCACGGCTGGTGCACCGCCGCGCCCGCCTGCTCACCCGCACCACCGCCACGGACATCGACACCCGCCTGGCCATAACCCTGCGGACGCTCCATGAACGCGGGGCCGTGGCGGCGTACTACGCCTTCAACAACGATCACTGGATTCCGCACCTGGGCCCGGCGTTCTTCACCAAGGTGCTCTACTTCGCTGGACACGACACCCCCACCGGTCTCCACCGGCCGCTGATCCTGGACAGTGTCGTCTCCCGGGCCCTGCGCGCATGCAAGATGACCGACGCCCGGTGGCCGGCCAACGGCTGGACCACCCCCCAGTACGAGCGGTACCTGACCATCGTCCACGACATCGCGCACCGGAACGACGTACTGCCGGACCAGGTCGAGGCGGCCCTGTTCTCCCATGGCAAGGCCGCCCTGTGACCCGGCACAGCGCATGCGAGAGTGAACCGCTCCGGGACCAGCGGAGGCTTGATTCCGTGAGAGGAGCGAGTCATGGCATGTCCGTCCGGGTAGCCCACCGTGGGGAAGATCTACAACGCCCTGCGGGTGAAGGTCCGCGAGGCCGACGACCGCCGGGCCGCGCCCACCGCGGGCCTGGTGGACTCCCAGTCGGTGCGGGCCGCCGACACCGTCCCGACGGAGACCAGCGGCTTCGACGCGGGCAAGAAGACCAGGGGCCGCAAGCGGTTCATCGTCACCGACACCCTCGGCCTGTTGCAGGCCGTCCACGTGGCCGCCGTCAGTGTGCAGGACCGTGACGGCGCCCGGCGGCCGCTGCTGTGGGCCCGGCTGGACCAGCCCACCGTGGAGACGATCTGGGCGGACCAGGGCTTCGGCGGCCGCCTGGTCACCTGAGCCGGGGAGATCCTGGAGCGCACCGTGGAGATCGTCCGCAAACCGCCCGGCCGGCGCGGCTTCCAGGTCCAGCCCAAACGCCGGGCGGTGGAACGCACCTTCGCCTGGATCACCGCACGCCGCCGTCCGGCCCGGGACTACGGGCGCAACCCGGCGCAATCCGAGACCATGATCCGCTGGGCGATGACCGACGTCATACTGCGCCACCTCACCCGCGGCCGCCCCGCGACCCGACCAGCACGCCGACCTCCACGACGGACCACCTCATAATCCAGTCTCAAGCTCTCACTGAGCGCCTATGTTCCCTGACTGACTGTCGTCAGCCGGTACCGATCCGTTTCTGCCTTCGCGGACGTGTACGGTTCTTGGGGCGTTTCGAAAGCCGTGCCGGGGGGTGGTGATGAATCTTGTGCACCAGACCGAGAAGTTCGTCAACGCGTCGTGGTCCCTGGTGGGGTTACGGGACCTGATCTTCGAGATGCTGGGGTTGCTCTCCACCGAGCTCGGCAAGCAGGAGGGCATGGTCGGGGACGACGATGCCGGTCGGGCCTTCGCAGCGGTGTACATGCCGGCGGTACGCGCCGTCTTCGACAAGGCCGGCTTCGCCCACCAGGTCATGGCCGGCGGTGCGGGCTCCCTGCTGAAATCGGCCGAGGAGTTCCTGAGAAACGAGAGCGACACCGCCGCCGCCTTCCTCAAGCAGGACGCTGGAGCCCCTCGTCCTCCTGGTATCGCCCCTCAGCCCTCTGGTCCCGACTGCACCCCTCGCGCCAGCCATAGTGCCGAGGACCTGCCCGAGGTGGTCGGCGAGACCGGCTGGGTCGACCAGTACCTGCTGCACCAGCGCTTCCGCGGCCAGCAGGGCAAGCTGCGCGCCGTCGCCACGACCTGGCGGAACGCCGCGAAGATCCTGGAGGACGCCTACTGGGACTCGGAAGACGCCTGGCGGACCGCCAACCTTGGCCAGGCCGGCGACACCGCCGAGGCCGTGGAGGAGTTCTTCAAGAAGTTCGTGGGCAAGACGCCGCCACCCGGTGAAGTCGGCGAGGACGAGACGCTGATGGCGAATCTGCCCACCGCGTGCAGGATGATCGCCAAAGCGTGCGACTCCTACGCCGACCACATCGACACCGCGCTGGATCGCATTCCCACCGAGTCGAACCCGCTCACCGGCGAGGCTCTCCTCCCGTGGGAGAACCCGCTGTTCGGCGGCAACGGGCACGATGGCGGTCTGCACGAACTCGTCTCCGCCGATGTCCGTATCGCGGGGCTGGGCACCATACCGCCCTCCCTCGACAGCGCCCGGGAGCGGGTGAGGATGCCGCAGCCCGACGGCGGTGGATTCGGCCTCCTCCCCTCGCTTCCGCCGTTCCTCGCGCCCCTGGCCCGCGTCCCCCTCCTCGTCCCGGTCGGCTACCGCCCGCCGGTCCCGGGACTGCGCATCCAGCCGGTCCCGCCCCCGCAGCCGCCTGACCCGCGCTTCCCCGCCCTCACCGGGCCCGAGCGGCAGAAGTTCCAGACCTGGCTGGCCTCGCTGCGCGCCGGTGACGTGTCAGGGGGCCGACCTGCCGAGGTCGCCTACCAGAAGCGGGTGGCCGGCTATCCCGAGTACGAGGTCCCCATTCCCAAGGGCATCAGTGCCAACAGCACTCTGATGGTCGACGGCTTCCGGGAGACCGACGGCATGGCCATCGACGCCAAGTACGTCAACAAGCCCGGGAAGAAGTGCTATCGATCCCTTGAGGAGCTACGCGAAAGCCATCAGACCGGTCAGCGGGACTTTCTGTACAAGAGCGACCGGGATGAGCTCGCGAAGTACGCCGCCGCCCTCAAGGACCCCCGCAACAAGGAGATGCGCGGGCTGGAGATCGTCACCAACAACCCGGACTCCGTCTCCTACTGGCGCGTGATGATGGCCGCCCACGGCGTCAAGGGATACGCCCGCCACGTTCCGTGATCTCCGTCGATACCTCGTGGAAGGAAAGACCCAGGTGGAAACGTCCGAGCTCGCCGAGCTGCGCACCATGTTCATCTTCACCCCGCCGCAGGGCAGCACCTGGAACCTGGTGCTGGAGGACTTCGCGGCTCGTCTGCGTGAGCGCACCCCGGACGAGTTCGTCCGCATCGACGAGAACCCCCAGGGGCCGGGCGCCCGCGGCCCGTCCATGAGCTTCGGCTTCACCCTCCAGGACGGAGCCGTCGAGGGATTCGTCCTGACGGTCCCGGAAGGCGCAGCCGTCACCGACGTGACGGCCCGGGAGGCGGCGGAGTTCGCGATGTGGCTCCGCAACCACGTCGTACCGAACGGTGCACCCATGATGGTCAACACCGAGTGGGGAGTGGAGGACGACGTCCCCGAGGCCCTGGTACCGGACGTACCGCGCCCCAGCCTCGTCGCGGCCCTCCTGTCACACCTTGAAGAGACGCTCGACTGACCGGCCGCAGCGCGCAGTTCGCCCAGCAGGTCCCCGGCGAACGAGGCGCCGTGATGGTCAACGTCCTTGCCGGGGGGGCAGACCTACCGGGTGGGCGGCACGCTTATCTTCATCGAGGCGGGCCAGCCGGTAGGTGTGCCCGGAGACGTGTATGCCATGACAGCCGGTCGAAGGCCGAGCGGCACGAGGCAAAGGACCAGGGGAGCTTTGACCAGGTCGGTGGTGCGAGTGGCGCCACACCGGAACATGCGCAGCAACGACCAGAGTATCGGCGGTGCCACGGGCGGGCCGCTTCGGTGTCGTGGCCTGCCTCGGGCAGGGCGGTGTTGGCGTGGGGCGCGCGCCGCGGGCTGCGGGCCG
>NZ_JBXUOY010000303.1:0-5950 GCF_057196705.1 Streptomyces sp. ATLC9
CCCTCGGCGAGCGTCGGCAGCGGTACGCCGGCCCGGCCGCTCCCCCCGGCGCTTCCGGTGTCCTCGGCGCTCCCGGCGTCCCCGCCGGCCGGGGCTCCCGCCGCCTCCGCGTCGCGCTGCCGCAGCAGCGCGCCGGCCTGGACGAAGCGCAGCGGCAGTCCCTCGGACTCGAACCACAGGTCCCCGACCCAGCCGGCCTCGTCCTCGGTCAGCGGACGGCGGACGATGTGCTCCATCAGCTCCCGGCAGGCCGCGCGGCTGATGCCCGAGAGGGCGACCTCCTCCAGGGGGGCGTCGGCCGAGGGCGCGGGGGCGCCGGGCGCGGCCGTGATCAGGAAGGCGCACTCGGGGGTGGCGTCGAGGAGGGAGTCGAGCGCCTGGCCGCCGAACTCGGCGTCGTCCAGCAGGACGACCGCGCCGACACCGCGCACCGCCTCCTCCAGCTCGGCGCGGTCGGGGCGGTGGCGGGGTGCGTCGTGGACGGCGGCGAACAGCTCGTACAGCACGTCCGCGGCCGTGCGCCGGCAGCCGCTGAGGCGGATGACGCCGTCCGGGGCGAGGTCGGCGCACTCGGTGGCGACGGCGGCCAGCAGGGAACTGCGTCCGGAGCCGGGCGCCCCGGCGAGCCGGACCGAGCGTCCGCGCCTGAGCAGTTGGAGGAGGCGCTCTCGCTCCGCGGTGCGCTCCAGCAGCGGCAGGTCCGGCAGGGAGATTCCGGTCGGGAGCGGGGCCACGGCGGCGCGCTCCCGCTCGGCGCGGGACTCCGGGGTGCGTCTGCGGGGCGTGCCGGGGTGCTCGCCGGGCGGGCACGGTTCGATCTCGCTGCCGTCGACGGGATTGACGGTCAGCAGGTACTCACCCGCTATGAGCGGGATCGCGCGGGTGGTGCTCCCGCTGTCCTGTTCCTCGGATCCCCGGTCGTTCGGGTCCATGGTGGTGCCCCCAGATGCGGTGCGTACTCGAAGCTCAGCTCTCCAGGGCCGACCGTACGCTGGCCTTCGCTCGTGGTCCGGTGGCCGTCCGCAGCGCAGTGTAGGCGGCGGGTTCCAGAACCCTATTGCCTGGCCCGGGAGTGGGGGCAAGCCCGGACGGGGCCTCTGACCCAATAGTTATGGCTTGGTCAGGGCCCCGCCCTCGGCGAGCCCGCCTCCCTCGATGGCCAGGATGCGGTGCAGACGGGTGGCCACCAGCAGGCGCTGCATCTGCGGCGGCACGTCCCGCAGGACGAGCCGGCGCCCGCACCGGCCCGCCCGCCGGTGCGCGCCCATGATCACGCCGAGGCCGGTCGCGTCCCACGAGTCCAGCTCGGCGAGGTCCAGTACGAGGTCGCCCTCCCCGGAGTCGACCGCGGTGTGCAGGACCGAACGGGCGTCCGCCGCGTTGCGGACGTCGAGGCGGCCTCCGACGACCAGTTCAGCGTGGTCGCCCCTGATGTGCATATCCGCTCCCCCGGAAAAGAAGTGGTCCGTCCGTGGCTGTTGTCCGCTTATGTCTCACCACAACTGACTGCCTGTTCGGCGGCGGAGTTGCCGTCCATTCCCGAATCGGCGCCGAGTTCACCCGAAGGGGTGGCCTTCGTGTGCGCCGTACGGGCTCGTTCAGTAGCGGTAGAAACCCTGGCCGCTCTTGCGGCCGATGTCCCCGGCGTCCACCATCCGCCGCATCCCCTCCGGCGGGGCGAACTTCTCGTCCTGCGACTCGGTGTAGATGTTCTCCGTGGCGTGCAGCAGGATGTCGACGCCGGTCAGGTCCGCGGTGGCCAGTGGGCCCATGGCGTGCCCGAAGCCCAGCTTGCAGGCGATGTCGATGTCCTCGGCGGTCGCCACGCCCGACTCGTGGAGCTTGGCGGCCTCGACGACCAGGGCGGAGATCAGCCGGGTGGTGACGAAGCCCGCGACATCCCGGTTGACGACGATACAGGTCTTGCCGATGTCCTCGGCGAACTCCTTTGCCGCGGCCAGGGTTTCGTCGCTCGTCTTGTGTCCGCGCACCAGCTCGCACAGCCGCATCATCGGCACCGGCGAGAAGAAGTGGGTGCCCACGACCCGCTCGGGGCGCTCCGTCACCGCCGCGATCTTGGTGATCGGGATGGCGGAGGTGTTGGAGGCGAGTACGGCCTCCTCCCTCACCATGCCGTCGAGCGCCCGGAAGATCTCCCGCTTGACGTCGATCCGCTCGAAGACGGCCTCGACCACGATGTCGGCGTCGGACGCGGCGTCGAGGTCGGTGGTGGCGGTGATGCGGCCGAGCGCCGCCTCCGCGTCCCGGGCGCTCAGCTTCCCCTTCGAGACGAACTTGTCGTACGAGGCCCGGATCCCGTCCGTGCCGCGCGTGAGCGCCTCGTCGGTGACATCGCGCAGCACCACGTCCCAGCCTGCCTGGGCGGAGACCTGGGCGATGCCCGACCCCATGAGTCCGGCTCCGATGACGGCGAGCTTCTTGGCCACGTGTATGTCCCCTCTGCGGCTTTGCGGTGCGACTCTCAGGCGGACCCTAGCGCCCGTGAGCGCGCGGTGGGCGGGGAAGAGATGCGCGTCACGTCTCACATGGCGGACATCACACTCGCGCGGGCCATTCGGCGGCCCGCCGCGCGCGGTTGGACGGTGCGGGGGCCGGGCGCGCGGCGGGCCCCGTGACGGTGGGCACACCTGCGCTCCGCGAAGCCCCGGCGTGGCCAGTGCCGCGTCGGCCAGGGTCTGCCCGGTGGCGAGGCGCCCCGGTGCGTGCGATCGCCAGGCGGCCGGAAGCCGCACGTGGTTGTCCTACCCGGGCTTTCGGCCAACACGGCGAGCGTGCGTGCCAGGGCGGCGAGCGGGGTGAACCCTGGCTGACGCGGCACTAGGCTCGGTCCATGGTCAACCTGACACGCATCTACACGCGCACCGGCGACGACGGTACCACCGCCCTCGGCGACATGAGCCGCACCGCCAAGACCGACTCCCGCATCTCCGCCTACGCCGACGCCAACGAGGCCAACGCCGCGATCGGGGTGGCCATCGCGCTCGGCGATCTGCCCGAGGGGATCACCAAGGTCCTGGTCCGGGTGCAGAACGACCTGTTCGACGTGGGTGCGGATCTGGCCACGCCGGTGGCGGAGGACCCCGAGTACCCGCCGCTGCGGGTGCGGCAGAGCTACATCGACAAACTGGAGGCGGACTGCGACCGCTTCCTGGCCGATCTGGAGAAGCTGCGCAGTTTCATCCTCCCGGGCGGCACCCCGGGTGCGGCCCTGCTCCACCAGGCGTGCACGGTCGTCCGCCGTGCCGAGCGCTCGACGTGGGCGGCGCTGGAGGAGCACGGCGAGATCATGAACCCTCTGACGGCCACCTACCTCAACCGGTTGTCGGACCTGCTGTTCATCCTCGCCAGGTCCGCCAACAAGGAGGTGGGCGACATCCTCTGGGTCCCCGGCGAGAACCGCTGACGCGGCCCCGCCCCCGCGGGCCGGCGCCCCCTTGCCGGCGCCCGTGGAACCGGCGGCCCACCGCATCGTGCGGGAGGCTCTGGCGAACGCGCTCGAGCACGCCTCCCCCGGGGAGGTCGCCGTCGTCCCGACCCCGCCCCGCGAAGACGGGGGCGACGGTGCGCCGGCCGTCACCGTCACCAGCCCCTGCGACCGGCGTCCCGGCTCGCGCGCCCGGCTCGGGCGCGAGGTGTCGGCGTGCCTGGACGAAGGGCTGTCCGAGGCGGAGGCCGCCGCGCGGTCGTCGATGGCGGAGGCGACGGTGAAGACGCACGTCAGCAGGCCGCCGGCGAAGCTTGAGCCGCGCAGCAGGGTGCCGGTCGCGGAACCGGCGCGGGAGTTGGGGGTGACCAGGAGGTGAACCCTCCAAAGGTGCATACCTATTGACCGGTGGTCCAGACCAATCTACGCTCCAGGTCAACTGCACGCCCATGCCATGCACATGGCACTCTTCACGAGCGGCGCAGGAGACCCCCCAACGGTCCGGTCCGGCACCGGGCCCTGTGCGAGGAGCGCTCTTGAGAACGAACACCACCGCACACCGCATCAGACGGAAAGCCGTAGCGGCCGCGGCCGCGATGCTGATGCCGCTTGGCGCCCTGGTCGCCCTGGCCTCCCCGGCCCAGGCCGCCGAACAGGCGACCGCCACCTTCTCCAAGCCCTCCGACTGGGGCAGCGGCTTCGAGGGCAAGTGGACGATCAAGAACACCGGTGACACCACCATCAGCGGCTGGACGCTGAAGTGGGACTTCCCCACCGGCACCAGGGTCGGCTCCGCCTGGGACGCCGCCGTCACCAACTCCGGCAACACCTACACCGCCAAGAACCTGAGCTGGAACGGCACCCTGTCCCCCGGGGCCAGCGTCAGCTTCGGCTTCAACGGCACCGGTACCGGCTCCCCCTCCGACTGCACCGTCAACGGCCGCCCGTGCGACGGCTCGGGCGGCGGGACTCCCGGCGACGCCCCGCCCGGCGCACCCGGCACCCCCACCGCGAGCGGCATCACCGACACCTCGGTCAAGCTGAACTGGGGTGCCGCGAGCGACGACAAGGGCGTCAAGAACTACGACGTCCTGCGCGGCGGCACCAAGGTCGCCACCGTCACCGGCACCACGTACACCGACTCCGGTCTGAAGGCCGGCACCAGTTACACCTACTCGGTGGTGGCGCGCGACACCGCGGACCAGACCGGACCGGCCAGCGGTTCCGTCACGGTCAGGACCACCGGCGGCGGTGGCGGCACTCCTCCGGGGCAGCACATCAACCTCGGCTACTTCACCGAGTGGGGCGTCTACGGCCGCAACTACCACGTGAAGGACATCGTCACCTCCGGCTCCGCCGAGAAGCTGACCCACATCAACTACTCCTTCGGCAACGTCCAGAACGGCAAGTGCACCATCGGTGACGCCTACGCCGCGACCGACAAGGCCTACACCGCCGGGCAGAGCGTCGACGGCAAGGCCGACACCTGGGACCAGCCGCTGCGCGGCAACTTCAACCAGCTGCTGAAGCTGAAGAAGATGTACCCCCACATCAAGGTCCTGTGGTCCTTCGGCGGCTGGACCTGGTCCGGCGGCTTCCCCGACGCCATGAAGAACCCGGCCGCGTTCGCCAAGTCCTGCGACCAGCTGGTCAACGACCCGCGCTGGCAGGGCCTGTTCGACGGCATCGACCTGGACTGGGAGTACCCCAACGCCTGCGGCCTGACCTGTGACACCAGCGGCCCGGCCGTGATGAGGACCATGGCCCAGGCGTTCCGCGCCGAGTTCGGCAACCAGCTCGTGACCGCCGCGATCACCGCCGACGCCTCCAGCGGCGGCAAGATCGACTCCGCGGACTACGGTGGCGCGGCGCAGTACCTCGACTGGTACAACGTGATGACGTACGACTACTTCGGCGCCTGGGACAAGACCGGGCCGACCGCCCCGCACTCGCCGCTGACCGCCTACCCCGGCATCCCGAACCAGGGGTTCAACTCCGACGCCGCGATCCAGAAGCTCAAGGCCAAGGGTGTCCCGGCCGAGAAGCTGCTGCTCGGCATCGGCTTCTACGGCCGCGGCTGGACCGGCGTGACCCAGAAGGAGCCCGGCGGCACCGCCACCGGCGCCGCGCCGGGCAAGTACGAGGCGGGCATCGAGGACTACAAGGTCCTCAAGGAGCGCTGCCCGGCCAACGGGACCGTAGCCGGCACCGCGTACGCGCACTGCGGCAACGAGTGGTGGAGCTACGACACCCCGGCCACCATCGCGGGGAAGATGGACTACGCCAAGCAGCAGAAGCTCGGCGGAGCCTTCTTCTGGGAGATCAGCGGAGACACCGCGAACGGCGAGCTGATCACCGCCATCCACAACGGGCTGAACAAGTGACGCCCGGGCGGTGACCCGCCCCACACACCACCGGAAGTGACAGAACCGGGGCGTGGGGCCGGTGCCGGCTACCGCGGGTGCGTTGCCGCCGCGCCCACGCGGGGGGCGGGCCCGGGAGCCC
>NZ_JBXUOY010000304.1:0-5923 GCF_057196705.1 Streptomyces sp. ATLC9
CCCCCTGGCCCGAGCAGGAAGGGCCAGGGGGCGGGGCCGGTCCGTTTCCGGGCGGCGGCACGGATGGTTACTTGCGGGTGAACTCCTCGTACGCCTTCATCACGTCCTCGGTCGGGCCGTCCATGCGCAGCTCACCGCTCTCCAGCCACAGCACCCGGTCGCAGGTGTCCCGGATGGACTTGTTGTTGTGACTGACCAGGAAAACCGTCCCGGCCTCCTCGCGCAGCTCGCGGATACGGGCCTCGGAACGCTTCTGGAACTTCTTGTCGCCCGTCGCCAGCGCCTCGTCGATCATGAGCACGTCGTGGTCCTTGGCCGCGGCGATGGAGAACCGCAGCCGGGCCGCCATGCCGGAGGAGTAGGTCCGCATCGGCAGGCTGATGAAGTCGCCCTTCTCGTTGATGCCGGAGAAGTCGACGATGCCCTGGTAGCGCTCCTGGATCTGGACCTTGGACATGCCCATCGCCAGTCCGCCCAGTATGACGTTGCGCTCGCCGGTCAGGTCGTTCATCAGCGCGGCGTTGACACCCAGCAGCGAGGGCTGGCCGTCGGTGTAGACCCTGCCGCGCTCGGCCGGCAACAGGCCCGCGACGGCACGCAGCAGCGTGGACTTGCCCGAGCCGTTGGAGCCGATCAGACCGATGGCCTCGCCGCGGTAGGCGGTGAAGCTGACGCCCTTGACCGCGTGCACCTCGCGCACCCCGGCGGACGCCTTGCGGCGGACGATCCGGTTGAGGGCCGCGGTGGCGCTGCCCCGGCCCCGGGCGCCGCCGTTGACGCGGTAGACGATGTGCAGTCCGTCGGCGATGACGGTGGGCCGGCGCTCGGCGGAGACGGCCTCCGCGCCCTTCGCCCCCTTGTCCGCCGACGCGGCGGCTGCGCTCTTCTCAGCCACGGCCATAACGCTCCTCCGCCTTCCAGAAGTACACGAATCCGCCGAAGCCGATCACCACGGCCCAGCCCGCGGCCAGCGCCCAGGCATACGGCGGGAGGTCGGCGAGGGTGTAGCCGTCGATGAGCGCGAAGCGCATGAGGTCCATGTAGACGGCCGCGGGGTTGGCCTGGGCCGCGACGATCACCCACTCCGGAGCGCTGGTGCGCTCCCTGAGCATGTACTCCAGGGAGAACATCACACCGGAGGCGTACATCCAGGTGCGCATCACGAAGGGCATCAGCTGGGCCAGGTCCGGGGTCTTGCTCCCCAGCCGGGCCATGATCATCGCCAGACCCGTGTTGAAGACCAGCTGCAGGGCCAGGATCGGCACCACCAGCAGCCACGACCCGCTGGGGAAGTGCCGGAAGCCGAGGAGGATGGCTCCCAGGACGATCATCGAGTAGAGCAGTTGCTGGAGCTGCTGCAGCGAGAAGGAGATGGGCAGCGAGGCCCTCGGGAAGTGCAGGGCCCGCACCAGGCCGAGGTTGCCGGAGATGGACCGGACCCCCGACATCACCGAGGTCTGGGTGAAGGTGAAGACGAAGACGCCCGTGACCAGGAAGGGTACGTAGTTCCCCTTGCCGCCGGGCACCCCCTCGCGACCGCCCAGCAGGATGCCGAAGACGAAGAAGTACACCGCCGCGTTCAGCAGCGGCGTGGCCACCTGCCACAGCTGGCCCAGCTTGGCCTGGCTGTACTGGGCCGTGAGTTTCGCCCTGGAGAAGGCGAGGATGAAGTGCCTGCGCGCCCACAGCTGCCGGACGTACTCCGTCAGGGAGGGCCGGGCGCCGCTCACCGTCAGCCCGTACTTGGCGGCGAGTTCGGCCGGGGACAGGCCGTCGTCTGGTGAACGCGGGGGCTCGCTCGTCGCGATCGCACCGCCGTGCGTTGTGTCGCTCACGTTGAAACTTTCGTCCTCACAGTGCGCAGCCGGGATGGGAATGAGCACAGCGGAAGCCCGGCCCTGTCGTCACCGGACCCGATGCTCTCAGACAGAGCTTGTCAGATGACGGGAGGGCGGCCCAGCCGGGTCAGACGCCACACCGTACGCCACTTCATGGAACGGCGGGGTCCGCACGGGGTCGTCCAGCCCTCCCGGAAGCCGCCCAGCCAGGCGCGCAGCGCGGGGCGCGAGGGACGCCGCGCGAGGGTCAGCAGCAGCCATACGCCCAGGTAGAGGGGGATCAGCGGCAGCGGCAGGTTGCGCCGGGCCAGCCACACGCGGTTGCGGGCGACCATGCGGTGGTAGACCGCGTGACGGCTGGGGAGGGTGGTGGGATGGTGGAGCACCATGTCCGCGCGGTAGTCGATCGTCCATCCCGCGTCCAGCGCCCGCCAGGCCAGGTCGGTCTCCTCGTGCGCGTAGAAGAACTCGTCCGGCAGCCCGCCGACCTGCCGGAAGACCGCCGTGCGCACGGCGTTGGCGCCGCCGAGGAAGGTGGTCACGCGTGAGGAGCGCATCGGGTCCGAGGCGCGCAGCCGCGGTACGTGGCGGCGCTGGGTGGCCCCGGTGTCCGGGTCGGCGATGCGGAAGCTGATGATGCCCAGCTCCGGGTCGGCCGCGAACGCCCGGCGGACCAGTTCGGCGGTGTCGGTGTTCGGCAGCAGCCCGTCGTCGTCGAGGAAGAGCAGCGCGTCCACCTCGCTCCCGCCGGGCCCGAACGCCTCGATGCCGACGTTGCGGCCGCCGGGGATGCCCAGGTTCTCCGGCAGCTCCACCGTCCGCACCCCCTGCGGGAGCTCCGGCAGCGGGGCGCCGTTGCCGACGACCACCACCTGGACCGGGTCGCCGTCCTGCTTGGCGACCGAGTCCAGCAGGGCGCGCAGCTCCTCGGGGCGGTTGCCCATGGTGAGAACGACCGCGCCCAGTGTCACGGGCCTGCCGGAGGAGGGCTCCACGCCCTCGGTCATGTCGTTCACCGCCTTCACCGCAGCCGGCTCGACGCCAGGATGGACACCAGGTGCAGCAGCGTCTGCAGGACCGCGATGGCCGCCAGGACGGCGACGCCCAGCCGGGTGAAGAACAGGCCGCCGTGCAGTACGTCGGCGACCGCCACCGCCAGGATCACCAGGGACGCCTCGACCCCGCCGACCAGCCGGTGGAACTTCAGCGCCGCGGCCGCCCGGCGGGCCAGCGCCAGCCCCGAGGAGCGGGGCACGGCCGCCTCGTCCTTCACGGCGGGCAGGCCGCTGCGTGAGCGGGCCACGTCCACCAGGTCGGTCTCGGCCTTGATCAGGATCGCGCCCAGCGCGGCCACGGTGCCCAGGAAGGCCCACAGCCAGTTCGCGGAGGCCCCCTCGGTGCGGAAGACGTCCGCGGCCCGCACCCCGAAGCCGACCAGCAGCGCCGCCTCGGCCAGGTAGTGGCCCACCCGGTCGAGGTAGACGCCGGTGATGGAGGTCTGCTTCCGCCAGCGGGCGACCTCGCCGTCCACGCAGTCCAGCAGCAGGTAGAACTGGATCAGCAGGGCGGCCAGGACGGCCCCTGCCGGACCCGGCACCAGCAGCACGGCGCCGGCCGCCACACCGGCGACCACCATCAGATGGGTGAGCTGGTTGGGCGTTATCCGGGTGTTCACCAGGTGCCGGGTCCAGCGCAGCGAGATCTCCCGCATGTACAGGCGCCCGGCCCAGTGCTCACCGCTGCGCCGGTCCTTCACCCCGGCGGGGTGGACGACCGGGCGGAGTTCAGCTACTGACGGCTTTGACATAGTCGGCGTACGCGTCCCTGATCTGGTCGGTGGACAGGTCCAGGTGCTCGATGATCGTGTAGCGCCCGGGCCGGGTCTGCGGCGCGTACTCGACGGCCTTCACGAACTCGTCCTCGTCGAAGCCGATCTCGCCGGGCAGCACGGGCAGGCCGTGGCGGCGCAGCGCGTCGACGATCAGCGCCGTCTGCTCCTCCGCCCCGCGCAGGTGCATCGCGAAGGCGGCGCCGAGCCCGCACTGCTCGCCGTGCGCGGCGGCGCGCCTGGGGTAGAGCAGGTCGAAGGCGTGGTTGATCTCGTGGCAGGCGCCGGAGGCGGGGCGGCTGTCGCCGGCGACCGACATGGAGATGCCGGTGAGTACCAGCCCCTCGGCCAGGACGGTGAGGAACTCGTCGTCGCCGCAGCCTCCCGGGTGGCGCAGCACCGCCTCGCCGGCCTGGCGGGCCATGGCGGCGGCCAGGCCGTCGATCGACTCGCCGGTGACCTTGTGGGAGAGCTCCCAGTCGGCGACGGCGGAGATGTTGGAGATCACGTCGCCGACCCCCGAGCGCACGAAGCGGATCGGGGCCTCGCGGATGACGTCGAGGTCGATCACGATCGCGATCGGGTTCGGCACGCCGTACGAGCCGCGGCCGGCGTCGTTGTCGAGCGTGGCGACCGGGGAGCACAGGCCGTCGTGGCTGAGGTTGGTGGCGACGGCGACCAGCGGCAGGCCGATGCGCGCCGCGGCGAACTTGGCGCAGTCGATGATCTTGCCGCCGCCCATACCGACGACCGCGTCGTAGTGGCCGGACTTCATCGCGTCGGCCAGCTTGATCGCCTCGTCCAGCGTCCCGCCGCCGACCTCGTACCAGTCGGCGCCCGGCAGGGCGGGCGCGAACCGCTCGCGCAGGGCCGCGCCCGAACCGCCGCTGACGGCGATGGCGAGCTTGCCGGAGGCCGAGATGCGCTGGTCGACCAGGAGGCCGGCCAGGTCGTCCAGCGCACCGGGCCTGATGTCGACGACGACCGGTGACGGGATGAGCCGGGTCAGTACTGGCACGCGATCTCCCGCGCCTTGTTCAGGTCGTCGTGGTTGTCGATCTCGACCCACTTCACGTCGCCGATGGCGGCGGTGTCGATGGTGAGGCCGCGGTCGACCATCTCCTGGTAGCCGTCCTCGTAGTACAGCTGCGGGTCGCGCTCGTAGGTGGCCTTCAGCGCGTCGGCCAGGTCGGCGGCGGCGTCGCCCTCGATGAGGGTCACGCCGATGTACTCGCCGGTGGCGTCGGCCGGGTCCATCAGCTTGGTGATGCGGCGCACGCCCCTGCCGGGCTCGGTGACGACCTTCATCTCCTCGTCGGCCAGCTTCTTGACCGTGTCGAGGGCGAGGATGATCCGCTGCCCCTTGCCGCGGGCCTGAAGCAGGGTCTGCTCGACGGAGACCGGGTGGACGGTGTCGCCGTTGGCCAGGATCACGCCCTCCTTGATGACGTCGCGGGCGCACCACAGGGAGTAGGCGTTGTTCCACTCCTCGGCCTTGTCGTTGTCCACCAGGTGGAGCTTGACGCCGTACTTCTTCTCCAGGGCGGCCCTGCGCTCGTGGACGGCCTCCTTGCGGTAGCCCACGACCACGGCGGCGTCGGTGAGGCCGACCTCGCGGAAGTTGCCGAGGGTGAGGTCCAGCACGGTGGTGGCGCCCTCGCCCGCCGGGTCCACCGGCACCAGAGCCTTGGGGAGGGTGTCGGTGTAGGGACGCAGACGCCGTCCGGCGCCGGCGGCCAGCACGAGGCCGATCATGCGGGTTCTCCTGTTTCGTCGTGTACCGCGGGTGCGTGTGAGGACACCCAGAAACGGACGCTCTCGGTGAGCACCGTGAGCGCCAGGGCCCCGGCCAGGGCCGTGAGCGCGATCGTGAAGCCCTGCCCGGCGGCCCAGAGGGCAGCGGCGGCCGTGACCGCCACCGCGCGTCCCTCGTGCCCGCCGATCGCCCGCACCAGCCGGTGCGGGGGGGCGCCGGTGCCGCCGCGGATGCGGTACACCGTGTCGTAGTGATGGTAGGCGACCGCCGCGACCAGCCCGAACGCGGCGGGCAGGGCCCCTTCCGCGTCCGACCGGGCGGCCAGCGCCAGGATCGTGGTGTACTCCGCCGCGCGGAAGAGGGGCGGCACCAGCCAGTCCAGCGCGCCCGTCAGCGGGCGGGCGACGGCCAGCCCGGCCAGGACGGCGTAACCGAGCGCGGCGGCCGGCAGCCAGGGGCCGACCGGGGCGCGCAGCGCGGCGGCCACCAGGACGGCCGAGC
>NZ_JBXUOY010000305.1:0-5908 GCF_057196705.1 Streptomyces sp. ATLC9
GCGCTGGGGCGGCGGGCGCGGCGGTGAGCGGGCCCCGCGGGGACGGGTTCGGCCTTCGCGCCCCGTGTCGTTCGTCACAGCCGTACGGCCGCCCGCCCTCCGCCGGGCCCATCACCGCAGGACGGACGGTGCGTCGGGGACGGCTGGGCCACCGGCGCCCGGTCGCGGGGTGATCCGTGTCTCTGTTTGAACGGCACGGTCCCCCTCATGCTGGAGGTCCGCGACGCCCATTCGCGGCGATCACGGACACAGGCACACCAACGGCGCACCGGCGCCCCGCGCACCGGCGCGCCACGAGGCGAGACGAGGACACCACCATGGGTCACACGATGGCGGCGAGGCTCCCGGCACTCCGGCTCCGTACCGGCGGACCGTCGGAGGAGGACCGCGAGAAGCTGGTCGAGCAGGCGCTCGGCTGGACGCTCACCGTGCTGGTCTCCGTGATCGTCACCGGGCTCGGCCTGCTGTAACGCGCATCCGGCGGGGCCCGCCCCTCGCACCACCGACACGGGGACGTCCCCCGGCCGAAGACCGCCGGGGGACGTCCCCGTGTCGGCCCGGCTCTCTCAGCCGAGTCCGCCGGCCGCCCAACACGCCGGTCCCGTCACGGGACTGCGCCCAGCCCATCGATGAGGAGGCCCGCGCCCCGTTCACCCGCGTCCCGGTCGACGGGCACCGGAGCTGGGTAGCTGCGTGAGAGCCGCATGCGCGCGTCGGCCCCCGCCGTGGAGGCGGGGGCCCGGGCGTTGCACCCACTGGGTCACCCGGTGGGTACTGTTCTGAGTGTCGAGGTCAGAACGGAGAGTCAGTATGCCTCGTGACGGGAACATGCACATCGGCGCGCGAATCGCCGAACAACGCAAACTGGCGCACCTCACGCAACACGGTCTAGCCGATCGCGCTCATATCTCCCACAGCCTGCTCACCAAGGTGGAGTCCGGGCAACGACCCGCCTCGCCCGCCCTGATAGCGGCATGCGCCCGTGCCTTGGGCATCGAGGCAAGTGTGCTGGCCGGACAGCCGTACGCCGATGTCCAGCGCACCGAACGCTTCGACGCGCCGCTGGCCGCGATCCGAGCCAGCATGGAGAACTGGGACCTGCAACTGGGCACCGGAACCCCGCGACGGCCGTTGGACGAGTTGGCCACCGACGTGAAGAGCCTCGGTGAGAAGCGGCGACGGGCGAATTACCTGGCTGTGGCCACCGATGCCCCCGGGCTCATTGACGAACTGGTGGAAGCCTCCGCCGAACACGAAGGCCATCAGCAGGAGCGAGCCCACAGATTGCTGGCATACGTGTACCGGTGTGTGCACGATGTGGCGTACGGACTGGGCCACATAGACCTCAGCCGTTCGGTGCTGTTCCGCATGCAGTACAGCGCGGAGCGATCAGGTGACCCGTACATGGTCATCCTGACTTCGTACCTGCGCGGGCAGTCGTGCTTCAAGGGTCTGTCAAACGAGCGGTGTAACCAAGGTTGTTGAGGGTTACTGACGGGCTGCCGACAGGCGGCCGTCGAAGGTGATGTCGAAGGCGTTCAGGGCGGTCTTCCAGCGCATGGTCCAGCGGGCCTGGCCCTTGCCGGTCAGCTGCAGGCCCTCGGCCTGAGCGCGGCCCACCAGCTCGTCGATCAGCTGGTTGTCCACACCCCTCGCCGACTGCGGCTCGACGGCCTTGACGGTCTCGGTCTCGGTCACGTTCTCACTGGTCATCGATGCATCTTCCTTGCTCAGGAGTTACACCGAACGTTTTACAGTCCCCTGGCTCGGACAGCCACACGCCCCGCTCCTTCAGCGCCAGCAGCAGCGCCTCACGGTCGAGCACCTGGTACTTCACTTCGATTTCGCGCACGGACACGTGCTCTTCCGGCCGGGGCTCTCGGTAGCGGTGATCCTGCCACGCCCCAGCCGTACCGGCGGCGCTTTCCCGCCCCTTCCAGCCCTCCGGTATCAGGCCGGAGCCGCCGTACCGTAGTTGCGGCCGGCCCTGCCCCACCATCACGGGAGGGGCCGGGCCACACCCGCGCGGGCACCGGCCGGGGTCACGGCACGGCCGCGTTCAACAGGGGCAACAGGGTGGCCCGCGCAACGTCAACCGTTCACTCCACGCGGCGCCGCCCGAACCCCGGAGCGTGAGGAACCGGCCGCCCCGCCGTCCCCCGGAGCACGGGGTCGGCGGGGCGGGTGGGCCGACGAGGCCGGACGGCGGGCTCAGAAGGCGTCGGTGGGGACGTAGGCGCCCCACACCTCCCGCAGGGTGTCGCAGACCTCGCCGACGGTGGCCCGGACCCGCAGCGCCTCCTTCATCGGGTACAGCACGTTGTCGCTGCCCTCGGCGGCCTTGCGCAGCTCGGCCAGCGCACCGTCCACGGCCGCCCGGTCACGCTCGGCGCGCAGCCGCGCCAGCCGCTCGGCCTGCTGGGCCTCGATGGCCGGGTCCACCCTCAGCGGCTCGTAGGGCTCCTCCTCGTCGAGCTGGAACCGGTTGACGCCGACGACGACGCGCTCGCCGGAGTCGGTCTCCTGGGCGATGGCGTACGCGCTGCGCTCGATCTCGCCCTTCTGGTAGCCGTGTTCGATGGCGTTGACCGCTCCGCCCAGCTCCTCGACCTTGCCCATCAGCTCCAGCGCGGCGGCCTCGACCGCGTCGGTCATCGACTCCACCACGTACGACCCGGCGAAGGGGTCGACGGTGGCGGTCACGTCCGTCTCGTAGGCCAGCACCTGCTGGGTGCGCAGCGCCAGGCGGGCCGACTTGTCGGTGGGCAGGGCGATGGCCTCGTCGTAGGAGTTGGTGTGCAGCGACTGGGTACCGCCCAGCACCGCGCCCAGGCCCTGGACGGCCACGCGCACCAGGTTCACCTCGGGCTGCTGCGCGGTGAGCTGCACGCCCGCGGTCTGGGTGTGGAAGCGCAGCATCAGCGACTTGGGGTTCCCGGCCCCGAACTCCTCCTTCATCACCCGTGCCCAGATCCGGCGGGCGGCGCGGAACTTGGCCACCTCCTCCAGGATCGTGGTGCGCGCGACGAAGAAGAACGACAGCCTGGGCGCGAAGTCGTCCACGTCCATCCCGGCCGCCACCGCCGTGCGCACGTACTCGATGCCGTCGGCGAGGGTGAAGGCGATCTCCTGCGCGGGCGTCGCCCCGGCCTCGGCCATGTGGTAGCCGGAGATGGAGATGGTGTTCCAGCGCGGGATCTCGGCCCGGCAGTACTTGAAGATGTCCGCGATCAGCCGCAGCGAGGGCTTGGGCGGGAAGATGTAGGTGCCGCGGGCGATGTACTCCTTGAGCACGTCGTTCTGGATCGTGCCCGTCAGCTTCCGCGACGGCACACCCTGCTCCTCGGCCACCAGCTGGTAGAGCAGCAGCAGGACGGCGGCGGGGGCGTTGATCGTCATCGAGGTGGAGACCTCGCCCAGCGGGATGCCGTCGAACAGCACCCGCATGTCGTCGATCGAGTCGATCGCCACGCCGACCTTTCCGACCTCACCGTGCGCGATGGGGGCGTCGGAGTCGTGGCCCATCTGGGTCGGCAGGTCGAAGGCGACCGACAGGCCCATGGTGCCGTTGGCGATCAGCTGCTTGTAGCGGGCGTTGGACTCCACCGCCGTGCCGAAACCGGCGTACTGGCGCATCGTCCACGGCCGCCCGGTGTACATCGTCGGGTAGACACCCCGCGTGTACGGGTACGAACCGGGCTCGCCCAGCTTCGCCTCCGGGTCCCAGTCCCGGAGCGAGTCGGGTCCGTAGACCGGCTCGATCGGCAGTCCGCTCTCGGTGAGCCGGTCCCCGCCCGTTCCGCGGCCAGTCTCGCGTGCCATGTTCGGTGCCTCCCGCTTCGTCGCCCTGTCCGATACGGACTGTAGCGATCGGCGGGAGAGCGGCGGGAGAGCCACAGCCTGGGACCTTCCTCACAGACGAGCGGGGTGGTGCGCGGAAGGGCCCGCGCGGGCGCCGCGCGCGGAACCGCCGGGGGGTGGTTCGTCGTCCCTGGTTCGGGCAGTCTGGCTGCCGGGAATCCACACGGGTGGGGAAACCGGTGAAGGTCCGGCTGATTCGAGGGGGTATCAGATGTCCTGGGGGGAGTCCGTGCGACACGGGACCGCGGGCCGTGCCGCGCTCGCGGCGGCGGCCGTGGCGCTGCTGGGTGCGGGATGCACGGCGCAGCAGACGGATGCACAGTCGCGGTCGCCCGCGGCGGTCACCGCACCACCGACCGCGCCGTCCGTGACGCCGAGCACGCCCGCGCCCGACCCGACGCCCACACCCACACCCACGCCCACACCCACGCCGTCCGTGAGCGAGGAGGAGGAACGACACACCTCGGCACCGCCCGAGAAGCTGCCCGCGTCCGCCCCGCCGCCTCCGGAGGCCTCCGAGGCGCCGCCGGCGTCCACCGCGCCGCCCCCGCCACCCCCGCCACCCTCGGCGCCGCCGGTGCTGCGGGAGGGCGCGCAGGGCGAGAGGGTCCGCGAGCTCCAGGCGCGGCTGCGCCAGGCCGGGCACTTCGACCTCAACCCGACCGGCTACTACGGCCCGGTCACCACCGCGTCCGTGTCCGCCTTCCAGAAGCGGCGGGGACTGACGGCTGACGGCCAGGTCACCCAGGCCACCTGGAGCGCCCTGACCGCGCGGACGAGGCCCCCCACGCGGGCCGAGCTGTACCCGCCCACCACCCGGCCGGTAACCGACCCCGACCCGAGGTGTCTGACGGGCCGGGCGCTGTGCATCAGCAAGGAGAGCCGGACGCTGGCCTGGATGATCGACGGAAAGGTCGTCTCCGCCATGGACGTGCGTTTCGGCTCGGAGCTCACCCCGACCCGCGAGGGCGAGTTCGGCGTCACCTTCAAGAGCCGGAACCACCATTCCACGCTCTACGACACCCCGATGCCGTACGCGATGTTCTTCAGCGGGGGCCAGGCGGTGCACTACTCCGCGGACTTCGCCGCCAACGGCTACAACGGCGCCTCGCACGGCTGCGTCAACGTACGGGACAAGAAGAAGATCGCGGCGCTCTTCGAGCAGGTGAGGGTGGGGGAGAAGGTGATCGTCTACTGACCTCCCCGGCGCCCTGCCGAAGCGGGGCGGGGCGGTGTGGGGAGAGGGGGGGGCGGGGCCGGGGGAACCCCCCCCCCCCCCGCTACGCGCATCCCGCAGGTACGGGGGGAACCTCGGGTGGCGCGCTCGCCGATGACCAGTCGGCTTGTTCTGTACTGCGTCCGCGGCCGGGAAAGTGTCACACCCGCCGGGCGGCGATCCCGGTGACACCGGTCACACGGCCGTCCGCGCGCCTTCGGGCCGGGCCCCGGGTTCAGGACGCGGCGCCGGCGGCCGCGGTGCCCGGCGTCACCGCCGGGGTGTCCGGGATCCGCCCGGGGGCGGTGGGTTCGGCCTGCCCGTCGCCGGCGGGGAAGGCGTCGCCGCCGTCTCCCCCGGGAAGCGCGTCGCCGCCCTCCTCCTCGGGAAGCGCGTCGCCGCCCTCGGCGCCGCCGGCCTGGCCGCCCGTGACGGGCAGTTCCGGGCCGCCCGTACCGGAGGAACCCCCCGAGGAGCCACCGGACGATCCGCCCGGGGCGGCCCCGCCGCCCGTACCGTCCTCGGCGCCGCCGGCCGCCGCACCGGACTCGCGGCAGTAGCCGTCCACCCGGTCCGGCACTCCCGCGGCGAGCTCCAGCTCGGCGCGTTCCCGCCGGCTCAGCTCACCGCTCCGCAGCTTCTCGCACAGTTCCCTCCACCGCACGTCCGCCCCGGGCGGACGTGCGGTGGAGTCCTCGGCCCGGTCGCCCGCGCCGTCCGGCCCCGGGGTGGGCGGGGCGCTCTCCCGCGACCGCCCGCCGGACCCGGTACCGGCCGGGTCCCCGTCGCCCGGGGCTCCGGAGCCGCCGCGCTGCTCGCCCGCCTCCCCGC
>NZ_JBXUOY010000306.1:0-5880 GCF_057196705.1 Streptomyces sp. ATLC9
CGGGTGGCTGCGGCGCCCAGGCGCCCGGCTGCACCGGGTCGGACGGAAGCGTGCCGGGCTGCTGCGGTCCGTGCTGCGCGGCAGGAGCGGGCGCGTCGGGAGCGGGCGCCGCCCCCTCGGGCGCGACCGCCCCGGACGCCTCCGGGGAGGGGGTGTTCCGCGCCGCGTGCTCCTCGTGTGCGACGTCGAAGTACTCGGGCCCCGTGGTCGGCGGTCCCGGCTGCCGTACGGGCACGCCCCGCGGGGGCGTGGGCGCCGGAGCCGCCGGGGCGCTGCTGCGGTCGGCGAGCGTGCGCACCACGCCGGACTGCTCGGGCACGGGCGGCCCCAGGTGCGGCGGGCGGGGAGGCGTCACGGCGGTGTGGGGCGCCTGCCCGTGGGCCGTCCGCCCGGACGGCGCTGGGTACTGCCCGTATCCGTCCGACTCGCGCGGGCCGGGCACGGAGGCGGGCGCGGATGCCTGGGGCCGCGCGGACGCCGCCGCCTCGCCCCAGCCGTGGGAGCCGGGCAGCAGCAGGTCGTCCTCGTAGCCCGACGCCACACCTTCGACCGGGCCCCCGAAGGTGTACGTGCCGGGTGCCGGTGCGCCCGGCTGCTCCGGCTGTCCGCCTGCGTTCTCCGGCTGTCCCTCGCCCGGGACCCGGCCGGTGTCAGTCATGCGTACCCCTCGCCCATCGGTAGTGCTCCTTCCGGCCCCAGCGGGCGCCCGCCGTGCCCCCGTCCGAACCATCCCGACATCGACAGACAAAGTGTCAATACCGGCCGGCGGCACAACGGTCCATCAGCCTACCCGCCGTCGCGCCCCGCGGGTGGCGGGGGGGACGACTGACCCCGGTTGGTCCGGTTCGTCCCGGACGAGATCACATCCGGCTGCCGGACAGCAGGAAGACGACCGCGCGTTCGCGCTCCGTCCACTCCCGGGTGTCCAGTTCCAGGGACTGGAGCAGGGTGCACTCCACGGTGTATCCGCCGTCCGCCAGCACCCGTCCGACGGCCTCGGCCCCGTCGCGGGTGGAGGCGTGTGTGACGATCCTCTCGGGTCTGCGGTCGGCGCAGGCGGCGACCGTACGCACCCCTCCCCCGCCGACACGCACCACGTCGGGTTCGGGCAGCGCCTCCAGCGCCAGGGGCGCGATGCCGTGTACGACTTGGAGCTGGACGCCGAAGCGCCGCGCGGCGGCGGACATCCGCGCACAGGCGGCCGCGTCGCGTTCGACCGCGAGGACCGCGGAGCCGAAGCGGGCGGCCTCCACGGCGACGGCTCCGCTGCCCGCGCCGATGTCCCACAGCAGGTCGCCCGCTCTGGGGCCGAGCCGGGCGAGCTGGGCGGCGCGCAGCTGCGCGGAGTCCGCGGTCGCCGCCGGGGCGTCCTGACCGGTGTACTCGGCGGCCGGCAGGGCCCAGCCCCGCACGGCGGGCGGGTAGTTCGGTTCGCTTCCGGCCAGCCATCCGCTCGGGCCCGGCGTGACGGGCCCGGCCGCGGACGCCGAACCGCCCACCACGATCACGACGTTGGGGTCGCGCCAGACGTGGTCGGCGACCTTGTCGGAGGTCAGTACGGTGACCCGCTCCCGGTCGGTGCCCAGTGCCTCGCAGATGAAGAAGGTGCGGTGCACCCCGTCCAGCAGCAGAGCCAGTTCGGCGGGGCCGGCGCCGGGCGAGGTGAGGACGGCGACCTTGGTGTGGGCGCGGCAGACGTTGACGGCGCGGCGCAGGGTGCGGCCGTGGGCGACGACGATCCGGGCGTCGTCCCAGGGCATCCCCGCGCGGGCGAAGGCCGCGGCGACCGAGGAGACGGCGGGTACGACCTCGACCTCCAGGCCGTACTCGGGTGCGCGCAGGGTGCGGACGACACCGAAGAAGCCCGGGTCTCCGTCGGCGAGGACCACCGCGGTGCCGCGGTGCCCGGCGATACGGCGGGCGGCCGGGGGCACGCTGCCCAGCCGGATGCGCTCGGCGCCGGGCGGGATCTCGGGGAGGGCCAGGTGGTGGGCGGCGCCAGCGACGAGGGTGGCGGCTCCGAGAGCGGCGCGGGCGGCCTCGGTCAGTGGCGAGCCGTCCCACCCGATCACGGTGACACGGTCGGCCATCGTCGGCTCTCTCCTGGCGCGTCGCGGTGCGGGGGCGGAAGACGGTGCGGGGGTGTGCGCGGGGCGCGGTACCCGCGGGGCGGCGGGATCGCCGCAGTGAGGTTACCTCGCCCGGCGCGGGGGCCCGGTCCGGACTTCGGGGTTCCCGGGCTTCGCGGCTCCGGAGGTGCGCGGCTCCGGTCCGTCAGCGCCAGTCGGGGTAGGCGGAGTAGCTCCCGGCCTCGGGGTAGGCGGGGTAGCCTCCGGCGCCGGCCGACTCGCCCGGTCCGTCCTCCAGATCCTCCGGCAGGAGGCTCCAGACGATCAGGTCGGTGCGGATGTCGGTCCAGCCCCCGTCCTCGGTACGGGTCCGGGCTATCCAGGCGTTGCGCAGTACGCCCTCGCTGACGCAGCCGACCTTCTGCGCGACCCGCTGGGAGGCGGTGTTGTCGGCCGGGGTGCGGATCTCCAGCCGCTCGAACTTCCGGTCCTGGAACAGCCACTGGACGGCGGCGAGCAGCGACTCGGCGGCGTACCCCTCGCCGCGCGCCCAGGGGGCGGTCACGTAGGCGGCCTCGGCGGACAGCACCCGCCAGTCGGTCTTGCGCAGATGGACGGTGCCGACCAGGCGCTGGGTGAGGAACTCGGTGACGGCGAAGACGATGCCGTGTCCCCCGGCCCGCTCCGCGGGCGCTCCCCGGGTGATCCACTCCCGGGCGTGCTCCTCGGTGTAGGGGACGGGCACGGAGGTCCAGGCGGTGACCAGTTCGTCGTTCATCATCTCGGTGAACGCGGGTGCGTCCTCGGTCTCGAGGGGACGCAGCACGAGCCGTTCCGTGCTGATCGAGATCTCCGGGAAGATGGATGTCATGCGCCGCTCCAGCCTGACGGGGTCGAGTGCACAGCATGCAGCATCGCCCCGGCGGCGTGCAGCGCGGGCCCGGCGGTGAGCCGGGGCACGGGCGGACCCCGGCTCACCGCCGCACCGGTGTCAGGAGGCGTCGGAGGCGGCCACCACCGAGCCCCGGTACTCCTCCTCGATGAAGTCGGCGACCTCCTCGGAGGCCAGCAGGTCGGCCAGCTTCCTCACCCGCGGGTCGTCCTCACCGCCCTCCTTGACGACGAGGAGGTTGACGTAGGGGTTGCCCTCGGCCTCCTCCAGGGCCAGGGCGTCCTCGGCGGGCTCCAGACCGGCCTCGATGGCGTAGTTGCCGTTGATGACGGCGGCGTCCACGTCGTCCAGGGAGCGGGGCAGCGCCGCGGCCTCGAGCTCCTCGAACTCCAGGCCCCTGTCGTCGGCGATGTCGGCCAGGGTGGCGTCCTGCCCGGCGCCCTCCTTCAGCTCGATCAGGCCGTGGTCGTCCAGGAGCTTGAGGGCGCGGCCCTCGTTGGTGGTGTCGTTGGGCACCGCGACGGTGTCGCCGGCGCCGAGTTCGGAGGTCTTCTCCAGCGTGGAGGAGTACAGGCCCAGCGGCTCCAGGTGGACGCCCGTCACGGGCACCAGGTGGGTGTCCTGCCTGGCGTTGAAGTCGTCCAGGTAGGGCTTGTGCTGGAAGTAGTTGGCGTCGACCTCGCCGTTCTCGGTGGCGGTGTTGGGCAGGACGTAGTCGGTGAACTCCCTGACCTCCAGCTTCAGTCCGGCCTTCTCGGCCAGGTCGTCCCGGACGAAGCCGAGGATGTCGGCGTGCGGGGTCGGGGAGGCGGCGACGGTCAGCGGGGCGTCGGCGTCCCCCGAGCCGCTGGAGGCGGCGGGGTCGGAGTCGGTGCCGCAGGCGGCCAGCGAGAGGGCCAGGGCGGCGGTGGCCGCGACGGTGGTGGCCCTGGTGCGGGCGGACCGGGAGACGGCGGACTTGGGGATGGTGCGCACGAAGAGTGCCTCTTTCCGTTCTGCGTTCTCCGGGACCCGGCGTGCGCCGGGCTCCGGCCTGTGCCGGACAAGGGGTCCGGCTTCCATGGGTGTGGAGGGTGGTTCGGGGGGGTCAGGTGGTGTGCTCGCGGCGGGAGAGCAGGCGCACCGCGCCGTCGCCCAGGAGCTGCACGGCGGTGACGACGGCGAGCAGCACGACGACGGTGGCGAGCATGAGACCCGTCTCGAAGCGCTGGTAGCCGTAGGTGATGGCCTTGCTGCCCAGACCTTCGGCGCCCACCGCGCCGGCCATCGCGGAGTAGCCGACGAGGGTGATGACGGTGGTGGTCAGGCCGGCCACGAGGGAGGGCAGGGCCTGTGGCAGCAGCGCCTTGAGGACGACCGTTCCGGTGCCGCCGCCCATGGACAGGACGGCCTCGACCAGTCCGTGGTCCACCTCTCGCACGGCCGTCTCCACCAGGCGGGCGAAGAAGGGGATGGCGCCGATGGACAGCGGCACCACGGCGGCCGTCGGGCCGATGGAGGTGCCGACGACCATGCGGGTGAAGGGGATCAGGGCGACGACGAGGATGATGAAGGGCAGGGAGCGCCCGACGTTCACCACGGCTCCGAGAACCTTGTTGACGGCCCTGTTCGCCAGCAGCCCCCCGCGGTCGGTGAGCACCAGCAGCACGCCCAGCGGGAGACCGCCCAGGACGGTGACGAGGGCGGACCAGCCGACCATGTAGAGGGTGTCGACGGTGCCCTGGAGCAGGATGGGCCGCATTTCCGGCCAGGTCATCGGGACTCCTCCGCGGTCTTGAGGGCTTCGCGGGTCCGGGGCGCCCCGGGAGTCCCGGGGGTCCGGGGGAACTCGACGGTCAGTCCCCGCTCGCGCAGGAAGCCGATCGGCGCGGCGATGTCCTCCCGGCGGCCGGGCAGTTCGATCCGCATCCGGCCCACCTGGCGGCCGCCGATGGTGTCCATGGCGGCCGCCAGGATCGACACGTCGATGCCGTGGGTGCGTGAGAGCTGGGAGATCAGCGGCCGTCCGGTGCTCTCGCCGTGGAAGGTGACGTCCACGACGGTGCGCTGCGGGGCCGGGGCCGTCTCGCCGGGCTCGCCGGGCTCGCCGGGCTCGCCGAGGGGGAACAGCTCGCGGGCCAGCTCCGAGCCGGGGGTGGCCAGCAGCCCGGAGACGGTACCGGACTCGGCGACCTTCCCGTCCCGCATCAGCGCGGCCGAGTCGCAGACGGTCTTGACGACGTCCATCTCGTGCGTGATGAGCAGGACCGTCAGGCCGAGCTGCCGGTTGAGGTCGCGCAGCAGGGCCAGGACGGAGCGGGTGGTCTCCGGGTCGAGCGCGGAGGTCGCCTCGTCCGACAGCAGCACCTTGGGGTCGCCCGCCAGGGCACGGGCGATGCCCACGCGCTGCTTCTGGCCGCCGGACAGCTGTGCGGGCCAGGACCGGGCCTGGTCGGCGAGGCCGACCAGGCCGAGCAGTTCCCGGGCCCTGCGGGCTCGCTCGCGGCCGGGGACGCCGAGGATCTCCAGCGGCAGTTCGACGTTGCCCCGGACGGTCCGGGAGGACAGCAGGTTGAAGTGCTGGAAGACCATGCCGATGCGGCTGCGGGCCCGGCGCAGTTCGGCGCCGGCCCGCCGTCCGCGCCCGGCCAGGGCGGTGAGGTCCTGTCCGTCGACGACGACCGTGCCGGAGGTGGGGCGCTCCAGCAGGTTGACGCAGCGGATGAGGGAGGACTTCCCCGCACCACTGCGGCCGACGACGCCGAAGACCTCGCCCTCGCGGACGTGGAGGCCGACACCGTCGAGTGCGGTCACGTCCCGGCCTCGGGAGCGGTAGACCTTGGTGAGTCCCGTGGTGGTGATCACTGGGTGTCCATGACTGTCGAGTGCCCGGGCGGGGGGGGGCGCGCGGCGGCCGGGGGGGTTGGCGTCGGGGACGGG
>NZ_JBXUOY010000307.1:0-5865 GCF_057196705.1 Streptomyces sp. ATLC9
CCTGCTGCGGCTGGTACGCGGGCTGCTGCGGGGACTGCTCCTGATAGGCGTACGGATCCTGCGGCTGCGGCTGCCCGTACTCCTGCGGATAGCCCTCCTGCGGGTAGCCGTGACCGCCCTGCTGGTAGGCGTACGGATCCTGCGGCTGCGGCTCGTACGCGGGCTGCTGCTGCGCGGGAACCTGCGGGGCCTGCCGCGGCTGCGGTGCCCGCGGCTCGTGGGAGACGGCGGCGAGGTCCGCGAGGTAGTCGGCGTCGCTCTGCTGCTCCTGCTCGTCCTGGGCCGCCAGATGGGCGCCCAGTTCGTCGATGGGCCGGTGGCCGGTGAGCTTCTGCCGCCCGCGTCCGACCGCCTCCAGGGTCTTGGACAGCACCGCCTCGAAGGCCCGGAACTGGGCCTCCACGTAGGCGTCGGCGCGCTCCCGCAGCTCGGCGGGGTCGGCGGGGCGCTCCGGGATGTCCTCGCCGCCCTCCTCGCCGTACGGGCCGGCGCCCGGATCCCGGCCCAGCAGCTTCTCCCGCCCCCGGTCGACCGAGCCTATGGTCTTGCTGAGGACGACCTCGAAGTTGGCGAGTTTGCTGTCGACGTAGTCGTCGGCCTCGGCCCGGATCTCCTCGGCCTCCTGGCGCGCCTGGGCGAGAATGCGGTCGGCCTCCTCCTGCGCGCGGCGGGCGATCTCGGTGCCGGAGACCAGCGAACCGCGCTCGGCCTGTGCGGAGTCGATGATCCGCCGGGCCTCCTGCCGCGCCCCGGCGATCATCTGCTCCCGGTCGCCGATCAGCTCCTGGGCCTGGGCGAGCGAGCCGGGCAGCGCCTGCCGCACCTCCTCCAGCATCCCCATCAGCTCCGCGCGGTTGATCACGCAGGAGGCCGACATGGGCATGGATCGGGCGCCTTCGACCGCCGTGACGATGTCGTCGAGTTTCTGCTGTACGTCCACGGGAGCGACTGTACGGGCAGCGGCCGCCGGTGCGACAGCGGATGCGGGAACCGGCCCGGACGCGGACCCGGGCGGGGGCGCCGGAGGCGTCAGGAGCGGGACAGCCGCTCGCGCAGGGCCTGGAGCACCACGGGAGGCACCAGGTGGGAGACGTCGCCGCCCCAGGCCGCGACCTCCTTGACCAGACTGGAGGAGAGGAAGCTGTAGGTCGGGTTGGTGGGTACGAAAAGCGTCTCCACCCCGGAGAGCCCGTTGTTCATCTGGGCCATCTGCAGCTCGTAGTCGAAGTCGCTGACCGCCCGCAGGCCCTTGACGATGGCCGGGATCTCGCGCTGCTTGCAGAAGTCCACCAGCAGGCCGTGGAAGGCCTCGACGCGCACGTTGCCGTACTCGGCGGTGACCTGGTGGATCAGGTCCATCCGCTCCTCGACGGCGAACAGCCCCTGCTTGGACTTGTTGATCATCACCGCGACGTACACCTCGTCGTAGAGCCTGGAGGCGCGGGAGATGATGTCGAGGTGTCCGTTGGTGATGGGGTCGAAGGACCCCGGACAGACGGCGCGGCGCACTGGCGTTTCCTCGCTCTCCGTACGGGTCATGACGCGTCGGTGACCTCTTCGGCTTCTTCGGCGGCGCGACCGTACCAGAGCGTTCCCTCGCCGTAGCGGCGGGACCGCAGCCCCCCGAAACCGGCGGGCCATCGGAATTCGCCGCCCCTGGTGCTCCGTTCCACGGTGGCGAGGGCACCGCTCGCGAGCCACCCCCCGGCCCGGAGTGTGAGAAGGATCTCGCGCAGCTCCTCGTCCCCGACGGCGTACGGCGGATCCAGGAACACCACGTCGTACGGCTCCGTGGGAGCCTCCGCGCGCACCGCCTGCTCCGCCCGGCCGGCGCGCACCTCGGCGCCGGGCAGGCCGAGGCCGCGGACGTTCTGGCGGATGGTGCGCACGGCGCGGGCGTCGGACTCGACCAGCAGGACGTGGGCCGCACCACGCGAGAGGGCCTCCAGGCCGACCGCGCCCGAGCCCCCGTACAGGTCGAGCACCCGCAAGCCCGCCAGCGGGCCGAGCAGCGACTCCCAGGTGGAGAACAGCCCCTCGCGCGCCCGGTCGGAGGTCGGGCGGGTGCCCTGGCCGGGCGGCACCGCCAGGCGTCGTCCGCCGGCCGCTCCGGCGATCACGCGGGTCATCGCTTCACCGTCTCCAGGTCGTGCGCGCGGGTGTGTGGTGGGGGGGGGGGGGGGGGGGGGGGGGGCGGCCCCCCCCCCCCCCCCCACCACGATAGGCGCGCGGGCGGGCCGCGTCCCCGTCAGCCCTTCTCCAGGTACTCCTCGCGCTCGGCGTCCAGCAGCGCCTCCAGGGCCGCGCGCAGCTCGGGCAGGCGTTCCAGTCCGGGGTCGGCGGCGACGATCTCCGTCGCCTTCTTCCGGGCGGCCGCGATGACCTCCTCGTCGTCGATGACGGCGAGCATCCGCAGGGAGGAGCGGGTGCCGGACTGCGCCTGGCCCAGCACATCGCCCTCCCGCCGCTGCTCCAGGTCGATACGGGACAGCTCGAAGCCGTCCAGCGTGGCGGCGACCGCCCCCAGCCTGGCGCGGGCGGGGCTGCCCTCGGGGGCCTCGCTGACCAGCAGGCACAGTCCCGGCGCGCTGCCGCGCCCGACCCGGCCGCGCAGCTGGTGGAGCTGGGAGACACCGAAGCGGTCCGCGTCCATGATCACCATCACGGTGGCGTTCGGCACGTTGACCCCGACCTCGATGACGGTCGTGGCGACCAGGACGTCCAGCTCGCCGGCGGCGAAGCGGCGCATCACCTCGTCCTTGGCGTCCGGCTGCATCCGGCCGTGCAGCGCGGCCACCCGCAGTCCCTTGAGCGGTCCGTCGGCGAGCTGCCCGGCGATGTCGAGGACGGCCAGCGGCGGGCGGCGCTCGCCTCCGCCGTCGGCGCCCCCGTCGTCCTCGCCCCCCGCACGGTCCTCGCCGCCTCCGCCGCCCCGCCCGGCGCCGGCGGGCTCCTCCTCGTCGCCGATGCGCGGGCAGACCACGTATGCCTGGTGCCCGGCCGACGCCTCCTCGCGCACCCGCTCCCAGGCGCGGGCCAGGAAGTGGGGCTTCTCGGCGGCGGGCACGACATGGCTGGTGATGGGCGAGCGTCCGGCCGGGAGCTGGTCCAGCACGGAGGTCTCCAGGTCGCCGAAGACCGTCATGGCGACGGTACGCGGGATGGGGGTGGCGGTCATCACCAGCAGGTGCGGGGGCTGCTTCCCCTTGGAGCGCAGGGCGTCGCGCTGCTCGACGCCGAAGCGGTGCTGCTCGTCCACCACGACCAGCCCCAGGTCGTGGAAGCCCACCTTGTCCTCGATCAGGGCGTGGGTGCCGATGACGACCCCGGCCTCGCCGGTGGCCAGGTCCAGCAGCGCCCGGCGGCGGGCGGCGGCCCCCATCGAACCGGTGAGCAGCACGACCTTGGTGGCGTGCTCGCCGCCGCCGAGCATTCCGCCCTCGGCCAGCTCGCCCATCATCTCGGTGATCGAGCGGTGGTGCTGCTGGGCCAGCACCTCGGTGGGGGCGAGCATCGCGGCCTGCCCACCGGCGTCCACCACCGCGAGCATGGCGCGCAGCGCCACCAGCGTCTTGCCGGAGCCGACCTCACCCTGGAGGAGGCGGTGCATGGGGTGCTCGGTGGCCAGGTCGTCGAAGATCTCCCGGCTGACGGCCCGCTGGCCCTCGGTGAGGGTGAACGGCAGCCGGGCGTCGAAGGCGTCCAGCAGCCCGCCCTCGCGCGGTCGGCGCGCAACGGCCGGCAGCTGTCCCTCGGCCAGGCGGCGCCGGGCCAGCGCGACCTGGAGGACGAACGCCTCGTCCCACTTCAGCCGGGCCCGCGCCAGCTCCACGTCCGCCTTGGTGCGGGGCCGGTGGACCTTCTCCAGCGCCTCCGGCAGCGTGGGCAGGCCGCGCTCGGCGCGCAGGGCGGCGGGCAGCGGATCCGCAACGCCTGTCCAGCCGGTGGCCAGCAGGGAGTCCACGACGGTGGCGACGGCCTTGGCGATCTTCCACGACTCCAGTTGCTTGCACGCCGGGTAGATCGGCATGAGCCTGCCCGCGAAGGCGTCCACCGCCTCCGCTCCGCCGTCGGCGCCCAGCAGTTCGTAGGCGGGGTGGGAGAGCTGGAGCTTCCGGTTGAACACACCGACCTTGCCCGCGAACATCCCCCGGCGGCCGGGCAGCAGCTCCTTGTGGTGATGATGGACGGCCCGGCCGAAGAAGACCAGCTGGAGGCGGCCGCTGCCGTCGGTGAGGGTGACCTCCAGACGCTTGCCGCGGCCCTGGTTGAAGGTGAGCACCCGGGAATCGGCGACCTGGGCGACGACGGTGACGTGCTCGTCCAGCGGCAGGTCGGCGAGCCGGGTCAGCTCGCCGCGCTCGGCGTACCGCCGCGGGTAGTGGTGCAGCAGGTCTCCGACGGTGCGCAGGCCGAGGTGCTCGGCCATCACCTTCGCGGTGGTGCCGCCGAGCGCCTTTCGCAGCGGTTCCGTCAGGGGATCTCGCGTGTTCTCTTCCAGCACGGGCACGCCCTCCATTGCACACCACACCGCCGACAGTGCGGGCCTTACGACCCGCTCGCCCCGCTCACTCCACGCCGATCAGCAGCGGGCCGCTCTGCCGCCCCTCGTGGACGAGCGTGTCGACGGCCAGGTGGTTGCGGCGCACATGCTCCTCCAGGTACTCGGCCAGATCCCCGGGGGCGTCCGCGCCGACCACCAGGGTCACCAGCTCGCCGCCGCCCGAGAGCATCCGGTCCAGTACGGCCGCGGCCACGTCCGCCGACCGCGCGCCGATCAGCGCCACGTCCCCCTCGATCAGACCGAGGACGTCCCCGGCCTGGCAGATTCCGGCGGTCGTCCACGCCTGCCGTTCGGCGACGCACAACTCGCCGTACCGGGTGGCCCCGGCCGCGGTGGTCATGGCGACGACGTCCTCGTCGAAGCGGCGGCCGGGCTCGTGCACGGCGAGGGCGGCGATGCCCTGCACCGGGGAGCGGGTGGGGATGATGGCGACCCTCAGCCCCTCGGCACGGGCCTGCTCGGCGGCCGCGGCGGCGGTGTGCCGCAGCTCGGGGTCGTTGGGCAGCAGGACGGCCTCGGACGCGCCGGTCCCCAGCAGGGCCTGCGCCAGCTCCCCACTGGCGGGCGGCTCCCCGGGGCGCGCGGTGACGGTGGTGGCGCCCGCCGCGGCGCACAGTTCGGCCAGTCCGTCGCCGGGCACCACCGCGATCACGGCGCGGTGGGCGGCACGGCCGGGGGTGTGCGCGGGCTCGCGGCCGGCGTGCCGGCCGCCGGTCCGGGCGCCGAAGTGCGTGATCCGGACACGGAAGGGGCGACCGGCCTCGATCCCGGCCTCCACCGCGGCGCCGGCGTCGTCCACATGGACGTGGACGTTCCACAGCCCGTCGCCGCCGACCACGACCAGGGAGTCGCCCAGGGCGTCGAGCCGGGTGCGCAGGGCGGCCACGGCCTCGTCCCCGGCCTCCAGCAGGTAGACGACCTCGTAGGCCGGGCCGGCCGGTTCCTCCGGCGCCGGGCAGCCCCCGCCGTCCGGGCCCGGTATCCGGTCCGGGCTCGGGTCCGGAAGCGGGCGCGGGGCCGGTGTTCCGGCGCGCTCGGCCGCCGGGGCCTCGGGCCGCTCCCCGGAGAGCGCCGCCACCAGCGCGCCCAGCATGGTGACCAGTCCGTAGCCACCCGCGTCCACCACACCCGCGCGGGAGAGCGCGGGGAGCTGCTCGGGGGTGGCCTCCAGAGCCGCGCGGGCCGCGGACCAGGCGGTGCGTGCCACCGTGGCGCAGTCTCCGGCTGTGGCCGCCGCCGCTCCGGCCGCGGCGGCGGCCACCGTGAGCACGGTGCCCTCCACCGGGTGCGCGACCGCGGCC
>NZ_JBXUOY010000308.1:0-5845 GCF_057196705.1 Streptomyces sp. ATLC9
GCCAGTCCCAGCGCGTGGCCAGTTCCGACACCAGGAGCAGGCCCCGGCCCGACTCACGCGGGCGCTCGGCGTCCGGGGTGGTGGGGCACACCGGCAGGCGTTCGGCGCGGGCCGGGCGGCTCCGCTCCCGGGACCGGCGGTGCGGAAGCACGTTTTTGGCCCTCACCACTCGTGGCAGGGAGAGCAGCGCATGATGTCGGCGTCCGACCCGTACGGGGAGCACAACCCCGCCGTCTTCCTCATGCTGCTCCTGACCGGCCTCGCCGCCGCCCCGGGGCTCGTGCTGTACGCGCTGGGAATCGGGGCCGTGCCGCCGCTCCGCGCCCGGAAGGCCAAGGCCGCGGCCACAGACGCGGCCGCGGTGACGTGGGCGGAGGTCGTGAGGCCCACCGCGGTGTTCCCGGCGGCCTCGTACGCTGGGAACATGGGCACGACACGGTGGCTGGACGACGAAGAGCAGCGGACCTGGCGGGCGTTCCTGGCCGCCACCCAGCGCGTACGCGGGGAACTGGACCGGCAGTTGCAGCGTGACGCCGGGATGCCGCTGGCGTACTACCAGATCCTGGCCATGCTCTCCGAGGCGCCCGAGCGTACCCTCACCATGAGCCGGCTCGCCCGGACCACCCGCTCCTCGGCCAGCAGGCTCTCCCATGCCGTCGCCCGGCTGGAGGCCAAGGGGTGGGTCAGCCGGTGCCAGCACCCCGCCGACCACCGCACCACGCTGGCCACCCTGACCGACGAGGGGCTGACCGAGCTGGAGGCCATCGCGCCCGGCCATGTGGAGCAGGTCCGGCTCTCCCTGTTCGACCACCTCACCCCCGAGCGGACCCGGCAGCTCCAGGAGATCTGCCGGGCGGTGCTGGAGGGCACCGGCGAGGGCCCGGCGCCGGACTGAGCCGGTGCCCGGCCGGCCGGGGACGCCCGCCCACCGCCTCTACGGACCGGCGAGCAGTCGCTCCAGGACGACCGCGATGCCGTCCGCGTCGTTGGAGGCGGTCACCTCGTCGGCCACCGCCAGCAGTTCCGGATGGGCGTCGGCCATGGCGACGCCGTGGGCGGCCCAGGCGAACATGGGGACGTCGTTGGGCATGTCGCCGAAGGCGATCGTGGTGGTGGCCGAGCGGCCCAGCCGGCGCGCGGCGATCGACAGCCCGCGGGCCTTGGACAGCCCCAGCGGCAGCAGTTCGACGACGCCCGCGCCCGCCATCACCACGCTCACCAGGTCGCCCGCGATCCGCCGGGCGGTGTCGGCCAGCGTGTCGTCGCCCAGTTCGGGGTGCTGGATGTAGATCTTGTTCAGCGGTCCGGCCCACAGCTCGTCCGGGTCGGCCCCGGTGATCGCGGGCAGCTCCTCGCCGATCGGCCGGTAGCCCGGCCCGAGCAGCACCTCGCCGTCCAGTCCGTCCCGTGAGACGGCCACGGCCAGCGGCCCGGTCTCCGTCTCGATCTTCTCCAGCGCCAGCCGGGCCTGCTGCCGGTCGAGCGTGACGGAGGTCAGCAGCCGGTGCTCGCCCGCGTGGTAGACCTGCGCGCCCTGCCCGCAGACGGCCAGGCCGTCGTAGCCCAGCTCGTCCAGGACGTGCCGGGTCCAGGGCACGGCGCGGCCGGTCACCACGATGTGCGCGGCGCCCGCCGCCGTGGCGGCGGCGAGCGCGTCGCGGGTGCGGGCCGAGACGGTGTCGTCGCTGCGCAGCAGCGTGCCGTCGAGGTCGGTGGCGACCAGCCGGAAGGGGAAGCCCGGTGCTGCGGCGCTCACCTGGACACGGGCTCCAGCACCTCGCGCCCGCCGAGGTAGGGGCGCAGGACCTCGGGGACGCGGACCGAACCGTCGGCCTGCTGGTGGTTCTCCAGCAGGGCCACGATGGTGCGGGGCACCGCGCACAGCGTGCCGTTGAGGGTGGCCAGCGGGCGCACCTTCTTGTCCTGGCGCATCCGGATGGACAGCCGGCGGGCCTGGAACTCGTCGCAGTTCGACGCGGAGGTCAGCTCGCGGTACTTGCCCTGGGTGGGGATCCACGCCTCGCAGTCGAACTTCCGCGAGGCGGAGGCGCCCAGGTCGCCCGTGGCCACGTCGATCACCCGGAACGGCAGCTCCAGGCCGGTCAGCCACTGCTTCTCCCACTCCAGCAGCCGCTTGTGCTCGGCCTCGGACTCCTCGGGGGTCACGTAGGAGAACATCTCCACCTTGTCGAACTGGTGGACGCGGAAGATGCCGCGGGTGTCCTTGCCGTACGAGCCCGCCTCGCGGCGGAAGCAGGGGGAGAAACCCGCGTAGCGCAGCGGGAGCTTGTCCGCGTCGACGATCTCGTCCATGTGGTATCCGGCGAGCGGGACCTCGGAGGTGCCGACGAGGTAGTAGCCGTCCTTCTCCAGGTGGTAGACGTTCTCGGCGGCCTGGCCGAGGAAGCCGGTGCCCTCCATGGCGCGCGACTTGACCAGCGCGGGGGTGAGCATCGGGATGAAGCCCGCCTCGGTGGCCTGCGCGATCGCGGCGTTGACCAGGGCCAGCTCCAGCAGGGCGCCGACGCCGGTGAGGTAGTAGAAGCGCGAGCCGGAGACCTTGGCGCCGCGCTCGACGTCGATCGCGCCGAGCGCCTGGCCGAGCTCCAGGTGGTCCTTCGGCTCGAAGCCCTCGGCGGTGAAGTCGCGCGGGGCGCCGTGCGTCTCGCGGACGGTGAAGTCGTCCTCGCCGCCGACGGGGACCTCGGGGTGGACGAGGTTGCCGAGCTGGAGGAGGAGCCGCTGCGTCTCGGCGTCGGCCTCGTCGCGCTCGGCGTCGGCGGCCTTGACCGCGGCGGACAGCTCGCCCGCGCGCTTCAGCAGCTCGGCCTTCTCCTCGCCGGCGGCCTTCGGGATCAGCTTGCCGAGCTGCTTCTGCTCGGCGCGCAGTTCGTCGAAGCGGACGCCGGACGACCTGCGCCGCTCGTCGGCGGAGAGCAGGGCGTCGACGAGGCCGACGTCCTCTCCACGGGCGCGCTGGGAGGCACGCACACGGTCGGGGTCCTCACGGAGCAGGCGAAGGTCAATCACTCCGTCAGGGTACCGGGGCGTGCGGCTCGCTCGAATCGATATGGCGGTACGTGGTGTTATGCGGCTTTTGTCTTTCGTGACGAAAAGGGAAGAAGACCGTCAAGGCAATTGCGGGTGTCACCGTGAGGAGGGGGTCGGGAGTGCGGAGGCGGACGGCGAGGCACTGGTCCCGGAAGACCGCGGAGGGTGCGGGCCGGGCCGCGGGCGGGGGTGTGCGCGGCGGGATGGCGGGGGGCCTCGCCCGGGCCTGTGGGGGAGGGCCGGAGACGGTCCCCGGGCCGTGCGGGGCGGTGATTGTTATCCACAGCCCTGAGGGGGGCCGCCGAGTTTTCCACAGGTGGTATGGAAGTCCTGTGGAAGATGTAGGGGGAGTGCGGGTGCGGGATTCGCGCTCGCCCATCGATTCCCCTCTCCCGCGTCTTCTACACGCCTTTTCGAGTGGAAATACCACCCTCCCGGGTGTCGATCAATCGAATTGATCGGATGTGGAGGTTCTGAGGGATTGTGAACAGAGAATTGATATTTCAGGTGTTTTGCCCGAAATGACCGTTTAGTCGTTTCATGTTGTACACAGGACGACCACCGGGCCTGTGGATAACTTTGCGGAGCGCCCCGCACTCCCGGCGTACCTTCGGGCGCCCCTCGAACGCGCCCCTCAGGCACGGCCGTCGACGCAGCGCGCCAGCCAGTCCGCCGCCTCCGCGAACTCCTCGTCCGTCGTCCCCCCCCGCAGCGGCGTGGTCTGCGAGGGCTCCACGCCCGCCCGCGGATACGACCCCAGGAAGCGCACCTTCGGGCAGATCCGCCGCAGCCCCATCAGCGCCTCGCCCACCCGCCGGTCGGAGATGTGCCCCTCGGCGTCCACCGAGAAGCAGTACCGGCCGATCCCCTCGCCGGTCGGCCGCGACTCGATCCGCACCAGGTTCACGCCCCGCACCGCGAACTCCTGGAGCAGCTCCAGCAGCGCGCCCGGGTGGTCGTCGCCGAGCCACAGCACCAGCGAGGTCTTGTCCGCGCCCGTCCGCGCCGCTGGCCGCCCCGGCCGGCCGGCCAGCACGAAGCGGGTCTCCGCGTTCTCCGCGTCGTGGATGCCGGTCACCAGCGGCGCCAGGCCGTACGTCGCCGCCGCGAACTCGCCCGCGAACGCCGCGTCGTACCGGCCCTCCTGGACCAGCCGGGCGCCGTCCGCGTTGGAGGCCGCCGACTCCCACCGGGCCTCGGGCAGGTGCTCCGCCAGCCAGCGGCGCACCTGCGGCTGGGCGACCGGATGCCCGGTCACCGTCCTGACCTCCTCCAGCGCGGTGCCCGGCCGCACCAGCAGCGCGAAGGCGATCGGCAGCAGCACCTCACGGTAGATCATCAGCGGCCTGCCGGTGGCCAGCTCGTCCAGGGTCGCGGTGACCCCGCCCTCCACCGAGTTCTCGATCGGCACCAGGGAGCCGCCCGCCTCCCCGTTGCGCACGGCGTCCAGCGCGGCGGGCACCGACACCACCGGCACCAGCTCGCGCGTGGCCGCCTCCGGGAGGGTGCGCAGCGCGGCCTCGGTGAAGGTGCCCTCGGGGCCCAGGTAGGTGTAGCGGCTCGCGGGTGACATGCCGTCCACAGTAGTCCGGCCGGGGGACGGGCAGCCCCCGCCCTCAGCCCTCGAGCAGGCGCTGGCCGACGTACTCGCCCCCGCGCGCGCCGCCCGGCACCGCGAACAGCGCGCTCGCCTCGTGCCGGACGAAGCGGGACAGGGCGTCCCCCCGGTCGAGCTTGCGCTGCACGGGTACGAAGCCCCGCGCCGGGTCCGCCTGCCAGGCGACGAACAGCAGCCCGGCGTCCGGCGACCCGTCGTCGCGGAAGCCGTCGTGGTAGGAGAAGGAGCGCCGCAGCATCGCCGCGCCGCCGTTGGACGCGGGTGCCGTCACCCGTACGTGGGCGTCGGCGGCGATGGCCGGACGGCCGTCCGCGCCACGCTTCTCCAGATCCACCGGGGTGGTCTCGGAGCCGCCCGACAGCGGGGCGCCGTCGGACTTGCGGCGGCCCATCACCCTCTCCTGGCCGTCGAGCGGGAGGCGCTCCCAGTCGTCCAGCAGCATCCGGATCCGCCGCACCACCGCGTAAGAGCCGCCCGCCATCCACCCCGGATCGCCGCCGGAGGGCACGAAGACGCGCTGTTCGAAATCCTCGTCCGTCTCCCTGGGGTTGTTGGTGCCGTCGATCTGGCCCATCAGGTTGCGGGCGGTGCGGGGGGTGGCGGTGGCGCCCGGGGACCGGTTGAAGCCGTTCATCTGCCAGCGCACCCGGGCGGTGCCGTCCGCCTCGCGCTGGAGGGCGCGCAGCGCGTGGAAGGCGACCAGGGCGTCGTCGGCGCCGATCTGCACCCACAGATCGCCGCCGGAGCGCTTCGCGTCCAGCACGTCGGCCGAGAAGGGGGGCAGCGGGGCGAGGGCGGACGGGCGGCGCGCGGCCAGGCCCGTGCGGTCGAAGAAGGTGCGGCCGAAGCCGAAGGTGACGGTGAGGGAGGAGGGTCCGGCGTCCAGGGCGATGCCGGTGTCGTGCAGCCGGGCGGCGGGCGCCTCGCCCGCCATCAGCGCCTCGGCCGTCCGCGTCCAGCGGCGCAGCAGCGCGGCGGCCTCCTTCCGGCCGGCGCCCGGCGCCAGGTCGAGGGCGAGGAGGTGCGCGTGCGCCTGCGCGGGCTCGGTGATGCCCGGCTGGTGGTCGCCGCGGAAGGGGACGCGGCTGCTGCCGACCGTGGACAGGGCGGTGGGCGGCTCGGTGGCGGCGGCCGTGCCCAGCGCCCCGCCCGCCGCGCCGAGCGCCAGCCCGGCGG
>NZ_JBXUOY010000309.1:0-5785 GCF_057196705.1 Streptomyces sp. ATLC9
GTGCCCCGCGCCCTCCACCACGGCCCGGGCCGCGCCCTGTGGCGGGCGGCCGTCAACCGCGTGTTGCGCGACCACGGCTGGCCCGAGGCCGCCGACCACGAGTTCCACCCTGCCCGCCGCCCCGGCCCCGACGGCTCCCTGCCCACCGCACCGGCCCCGCCGGACACCCCCGCCCACCGGCCCGACCCGTGGCGGTGGGCCACCGCACACGCCATCTCCCGCGCCGCCTGCCAGGGCACGGTGCACCGGGTGGTCTTCGACCGCGGCCGCATCACCCACCCCGACCACCCCGACGGCACCTGGCAGACCGCCGCCTGCCACCGCTCACCCCACCTGCGCGCGGTCAAGGACGCCCAGGACGCCGCCGGGCCCCTGCGGTACTTCACCCCCACCTGGTTCACCGACCACGAGGTCGAGACCGTCCCCTGGGAGGAGACGGCGATGCACTGGGGACCGGTCCCCGACCTGCACCCCGACCCCGACGACCGGTTCTGCCGGCGCCGGGCCGCCACCCGCCACGACGACGACCTGCACGAAGCGGTCTTCCCCCCGGTACAGACCCTGGTCCTCCACGACCCGCTGCGCCCGGACCTGACCGGCATCACCGCCGGCCGCGGCACCGGCCTGCCCGAGGGGGCCTGGTGGCAGGCCCCGGGTTCTCTGCACCTGACGGTGTGCCTGTCGGCATGGTGGCCGCTGGAGGTCGCCGCCCGCCCCTGGCACCACATCCAGTCACTGACCGCCCTGGACGTCCTGACCTGGGACCTGGAACGGTGTGCCCCCCCACCAGATGCTCCTGCTGGACTGGACCGACGACCCCGCCGCCCGCCTCCTGCCCCACCTGGGCCCCTGGGCGGAGGAGACCGGCGGCCCGCTGGCCCCGGTCCTCCTGCGCGCCGAGGTCACCGACCAGCCCGACGGCATCTGGCACATCACCGCCGAACTCGACCGCGCCCTCCCGGCCACGGGGCCCTGACCGGCCCACCGGCGGGCTGGCCGCAGGCAGGTCACTCTCCGCTGGTCAGGTGCGCAACCATCGTCTCCATTGCCCGGGCTGCGCGGATGCGCAGCGCCCGCGCGCTGTAGGCGTCGGGATCGGCGGTGATGCGGGCGTGGAGGACGACCGGGCCCTTGCGCGCCATGATCTCCGAAACCGGCCAGGAGTCTCGGGGAGCCTTCTGGCCCTGTGCGGTCTGGGAGGAGGTGGCCGACCAGGCCAGGATCTCGTCCACGCCGTCGACCCCGGCGTGGTCCATGCGGATGTCGTCGTAGCGCAGCGCGTCGCCGTAGTACCAGGTCCGGCACTGGTCCAAGGCGGCGCGCATGTCCGGGAGCTGGAGGCGGGCGGTGGACTGCCGCTTGTGTACGAGAACCATCGAATCCGCCTCGCCGATGATCGAACCCGATGGTCCCGAGCCGGGGACCTCCACGTTGCGGACCCATCCCACCAAATCGGGGGATGGGCCGGGGTCCTGCTGCCAGCGGCAGTTCTCATCGGGCCGACCCATCGATATCTCGCTCAGGTCGTACTCGTAGTTGCCGTTCCGTCGCTGGAAGTCCTTCCCCCACTGCCGCGGCGTGAGCGCCGTGCGCCGCGCGACCTGCTCGGCCTGCGCCGTGCCCACGGGCGGTTTCCAGCCCTCACCTCTGTCTCCGCGATCACTGTCGCTGCCGTTGCCGCACGCGGTGAGGAGCAGCAACGCACACGAGGCGCCCAGCACGGCAGCCCGTCGAAACATCAATCTTCCCCCGCTCGCTGATCTTCGGCATCCTGCCATATCAGGGGCCAACCCACCTGACTGCCTTCCCCCTGACCGCGCGGGGCGGCGCTGCGAGCCCAAGCGGTGACCGCTGGCGTCGGCCGCACCGGCAGCTGAGCGCTCCCCGTGGCTCCGTCACCGACCGGCCCGACGGCACCTTGCACATCGCCGCCGAACTCGACCGCACCCCGGTGACCGCACCCTGCCGCCCCGGGCCCGGCACAACCGCCCTGGGCAACACCGCTCCGCCTCCGCCGCGGCCCCACAAGGCCGCGCCCTGCGGGGCGGCCGGAGGAGGCACCGGCGCAGGGACGGCCCCGGTGATCAAAGGGCCGGGCCACGACGGCTGGTGAGGAGGGCTCAGTCGGGGATCAACTCGATGCACTTGGCCTGGAAGAACTCGGCCATGGGGACCTGGATGCCCAGGGCCCCATGGCAGGTCCCAGACGGTCTCATCGACGCCCCGCACGACCGCCGCGAAGGCCGACCGGCCCGCTCACCGGCTCCCGGCCCTCGCCTGCGGCCGGCTCCCGCAGGACCAACGTGGGCGCCGACTGTGCCTCCACCGGCCCGGCGGCGCGCTGGTGCTCCTCACACCCGCCGGCCCGGGGGTCCGAAGCCGGTGTCGGCCGGGCCCTGGTGCCTGCCATCATCGGGTGATGGCGGGTGAGACGGACCATGGTGCGCTGCGGCAGCTCCTCGAACACGCGCTCTCCGGGCTGGGGGACGCCAACACCCACAGAACGCTCCCCGGAGCCTGTGCGCGGCTGCGACTACCGCAACCGCCCGAGGAAGGGTCGAAGCGCGAGCGGGTGATGCACACCCTCAAGGCCCTGCCGGACGGGCGGCTGCCGGACGTGGCGCAGCGCGTGATCCGTGACGGACTGGTGGACCCCGCGGCCCGGAACACGATCCAGGACGCGCTGTGGGCCGCGCAGAACACCCCGCAGATACCCAGGAAAACCCGGCGCGAGATCGCCCGGGCCCTCGACCTCGCGGACCTCACCCGCCACCCGGGCCGGTTCATGGCCCTCCTGGACCGTCTGTGGGTCCTGGACGACGCCCCGCTGCTCGGCCTGCTGACCGGCACCCCCACGGGGCTGCGCGCCCGCATCGACCGGCACGTCCTGCGCAACCCGGGGGACTGGTCCACCGAAGAACTCCTCGAACAGCTCGGCGCCTTCGACGCCGGCGATGCGCGCTTCGCACGGTTCCTGGAGGGCCTGGTCAGCGCCGACACCATCCCCGACGAACCGGCACAGCGCCGCCTCACCGCCACCGTCAACCCCCACCTGCGCACCGCCGCGGCCGAGCTGCGCGAGATGGGCACCGACGGCGGCTACCCGGTCTTCGACCTCGTCTCCACCCGGACGGCCCGCAGCCGGCGGCCGAAGAACCTCGTCTTCGCCACGCTGACCAAGCCCGACATCCGCTTCCGCGACGCCGTCGACAACGACATCGAAGTCCTCGGCGACGCCGACGACGTCCTGGTCTACGACCGCCCCATCGGAGCCGACGGCCTGCGCTGGCGCGACCTGCAGGCCTGGTGGAGGGACCAGCGCAACCTCCCCGGCGACACCGAGGCCAAAAGATCGCTGTACGCGCGGCTGACCCGCTGCCTGCCCGACACCTCACCCCCGCAGCGGACCCTGTTCGACCTCTACCACGAGATCCACGGCCCCACCGTGTACGGCCTGCCGGCCCTCCTGCCCGAAGTGTGGCTGCACTGGGACCCCAAGACCGTCCGCGCCCGCGGCGCCCAGGCCCTGCTGAACTTCCGCATGGACTTCCTGCTCCTGCTGCCCCACGGACACCGCATCGTCCTCGAGGTCGACGGAATGCACCACTACACCACCCAGGGACGACCGGACAGCGCCAAGTACGCGGCCAACATGCGTGGCGACCGGGACCTCAAACTCGCCGGATACGAGGTGTTCCGCTTCGGCGCCCACGACCTCCGCGACCGCGACCGGGCCCGTGCCCTGCTCCAGCAGTTCTTCCACGACCTGTTCCGGCAGTTCGACGTCACCCCCCGCACCGACTGAACCCGCCCCGCGCCGAGGCACCCCCGGCACCCGGCTTCCCCCGTACCGGGTGACTCGTCCCGCACCGGCCCGTGGTCGGCCGCTGCTGTGGGCCCGGTGACAACGCTCCCGGCCGCCCGCCGTGCCCTGCCCGCCGATCCGTCCCTGATCAGCCTGGTCTACCGCCACGAACACCCCGTGGCAGCGCAGGAGTTCTCCGACACCCTGGAGATGTGGACGGTGACCGCGCGGATCGACGCCGACCTCCTGACCGAGGAGGCGGCCGCCACCGGTGCCGCGACCCAGGCCGACCTCGACGCCGTCCGCGACATCACCGTGGGCCGCATGGTGTTCGTACGGATCCGCATGTTCGGCCCCGGCCACCCCTGGGAGGCCATGGACGCCCACAGCGGCGATGTCGCCCGCATCGGCGAGAGCGTCCTGGACGCCGCCGAAGGGGAGTGGAGCGTGCGGTTCGAGAAGGCGCTGGCCCACCCGGTCGGTGATCTGCTGGTCATGGACCGCATGGTGCTGGAGCCAAACTGGCGCGGTTTCGGCCTGGGCCCGGCCCTGGCCGCCGCGGCGATCCGCCGCCTGTCGAACGACTGCGTCGCGGTGGTGTGCGAGCCCGGCTCGGCCGACGGCCGGGAGATGACCGAGACCGAACACGCCGCCGCCCGGCGGAAGCTGGCCGCCGTGTGGGCCCGCTGCGGCTTCGTGCCCTTCCACGACGGCATCCACCTCCTGGACTGCCACCTGCAGCGCCCCCAGGACCTCCTGGCCGAGAGGCTGGAGGAGTTCACCGCGCTGGGGACGGCGTGGCGCGACAGCACCGGGAACTGGTAGCCCCCTGGCGGAGACCGGCGGCAGCGCCCACCGTACCGGTGGGGGCGGCCGGCAGGAACGGGGGAGGGGGCCCGCGCCGCAACGGTCCCAGTGGTGTTGTCGGTGCGGTCCGCTACCGTGCCGGTCCGGGCGCACAGCGCCCACCCGCTCGTGAGGAAGGCCTGGCCGATGTCGATCTACCTCTCACCCGACACCCCCCGCTGGGCGCCGAAGACCGAAGCCGACCTGCGCGCCGCCCTGGAACAGGGCCTGATCAGCGAGTCGCACCACCTGGACGCCAAGGAGGCCCTCCCCTCCGGCAAGAGCTCCAACAAGGAACTCGCCCGGGACCTGGCCTCCTTCGCCGTCGACGGCGGCACCCTGCTGATCGGCGTCGCCGAGGACACCGAGCACCGCACCCTCACCCTCGCCCCCAGCCGCTGGCGGGCCTGGCCGAACGCGTGGAGAACATCGCCCGCACCCTGCCCGACCCGCCGCTGCCGGTACTCACCGACCCCATACCCTCCGAGACCGACCCCGCCCGCGGCTACCTCATCGTGCACATCCCGCCCAGCCCCGCCGCCCCCCACATGGTCGACGGCCGCTACTTCGGCCGCGGCGACAAGACCAAGCCCCCCCCTGGCCGACGCCGACGTCGTCCGCCTGCACCAGCGGCGCCGCACCGCCGAAGACGACGCCCTGACCCTGCTGCGCGAGGAGATCGGCCGCGACCCCCTGGCCGGGGCGGGCGAGCAGTCGCACCTGTTCCTCCTGGCCCAGCCAGCCGCCGGGCGGCGCGACATGCTGCTGGATCTGACCAGCGGTCCCGACTGGAACACCCGCCTGTGGCACTTCATCCAGAACGCCTCCACACCCGAGCTGGAGACCCTGCTGCGCGACGTGCAGGTCGCCCCCGGCCTCACCCACGCCACCAACGGGCACCGCCGTACCTGCGGCGTGGCCAAGGCCAGCCCCGCCCTGGGAGAAGGCCGCATCTACAACGCCCCACGCGACGGCCACGACCCAGACGTCATCGAGGTCCAGATCTTCGAGGACGGCGGCCTGTGAGGGGCCCCGAAGATCCCGGACAGGGACCCAATAGGGTTGTCCTGTAAGGAATCGAGGGAAGAATCAAGTGACACGTTCGAGTCCGTACTCGCCGGAGTTCCGTGAAGA
>NZ_JBXUOY010000310.1:0-5751 GCF_057196705.1 Streptomyces sp. ATLC9
CGGCCCGGCTCGGCGCGCTGCACGACGCCCTGGCCGCCCGCCGCGAGGAGATCGCGGCCACCGTCACCGCGGAGCTGGGCGCCCCGCTGTCCTTCTCGCAGTCCGTCCACGCCGGACTGCCCATCACGGTCACCGGGACGTACGCGAAGCTCGCCGCCGAGCACCCCTTCGAGGAGGAGCTGGGCAACTCCCGTGTACTGCACGAGCCGGTCGGCGTCGTCGGCGCCATCACCCCCTGGAACTACCCGCTGCACCAGGTCGTCGCCAAGGTCGCCCCGGCCCTGGCGGCCGGCTGCACGGTCGTCCTCAAGCCCGCCGAGGACACCCCGCTGGTCGCGCGGCTGTTCGCCGGGGCCGTGGCCGAGGCGGGGGTGCCCGCCGGGGTGTTCAACCTCGTCACCGGTCGCGGCCCGGTAGCCGGGCAGGCGCTGGCCGAGCACGATGGTGTGGACATGGTCTCCTTCACCGGCTCCACCGCCGTCGGCCGCCGTATCGGCGCGATCGCCGGCGGAGCGGTCAGGCGGGTCGCGCTGGAGCTGGGCGGCAAGTCCGCCAACGTCATCCTGCCCGGCGCCGATCTGGTGAAGGCCGTGAAGATCGGGGTGGGCAACGTGATGGCCAACGCCGGCCAGACGTGCAGCGCGTGGACCCGCATGCTGGTCCACACCGACCACTACGACCAGGCCGTGGAGATCGCCGCCGCCGCGGCGGCCAAGTACGTCCCCGGCGACCCCACCGACCCCGCCACGCGCCTGGGCCCGGTGGTCAACGCCGGACAGCGCGAACGCGTCACCGGCTACATCCGCACCGGGACCGAGGAGGGCGCCACCCTCGTCGCGGGCGGCGCGGACGCCCCCGAGGGGGTGGAACGCGGCTACTACGTACGCCCCACCGTCCTCGCCGGCGTCACCCCGGAGATGACCATCGCCCGTGAGGAGATCTTCGGCCCGGTCCTGAGCATCCTGCGCTACGAGGACGCCGACGACGCCGCCCGGATCGCCAACGACTCCGACTACGGGCTGTCGGGCGCGGTGTGGGCCGCCGACGACGAGACGGCCGCCGCCTTCGCCCTCCGCCTGCAGACCGGCCAGGTGGACATCAACGGCGGCCGGTTCAATCCGCTGGCGCCCTTCGGCGGTTACAAGCGGTCCGGCGTGGGCAGGGAGCTGGGCCCGCACGGTCTGACCGAGTACCTCCAGACCAAGTCCCTGCAGTTCTGAGCGCCTTTCCCGGTCGCACGCCCGGCCGTTCGTCCGGCCGCCCGCCCGATCCCACACCGCCAGCAGCTCGTCCGCCCAGGATGTGAGAGGAGACGCCACGTGGTCCGCGCCGTGGTCCTGCCCGCCGCCCATGCCCCGCTGGAGACGGGGGAGATCGACCTGCCGGAGCCCGGCCCCGGCCGGGTGAGGGTCCGCCTCGCCGCCGCCGGGGTCTGCCACTCCGACCTGTCGCTGTCCAACGGCACCCTGCGCCAGCCCGTCCCCGCCGTCCTCGGCCACGAGGGCGCGGGCACCGTGACCGCCGTGGGCGAGGGCGTCACGACCGTGGCCCCCGGTGACGAGGTCGTCCTCAACTGGGCGCCCGCCTGCGGGAGCTGCCACTTCTGCGCGAAGCTGGGCGAGCCCTGGCTGTGCACCGAGGCCAACGCGGCCAGCGGCGTCCCCTACGCCCGTTCCGCCGACGGCCGCGACCTGTACCCGGGGCTGGGCACGGCCGCGTTCGCGCAGGAGACGGTCGTCGCCGAGCGCGGCGTGCTGCCGCTGCCCGCCGGCGTACCGCTGGGCGACGCGGCCCTGCTGGGCTGCGCGGTCCTGACCGGCTACGGAGCGGTCAACCACAGCGTCCGCCTGCGCGAGGGCGAGACGCTGGCCGTCTTCGGCGCCGGCGGGGTCGGCCTGGCGGTGATCCAGGCGGCCCGGATCGCGGGCGCGGAGCGGATCGTCGCCGTGGATGTCTCCCCGGGCAAGGAGGAGCTGGCCCGCCGGGCCGGCGCCACCGACTTCCTGATCGCCTCCGACACCACGGCCAAGGAGATCCGGAAGGTCACCGGCGGGCTGGGCACGGACGCCGCCGTCGAGTGCGTCGGCCGCGCGGAGACCATCCGGGCGGCCTGGTCCTCCACCCGGCGCGGCGGGCGCACCTCGGTGGTGGGCATCGGCGGCAAGGACAGCCAGGTCTCCTTCTCGCCGCTGGAGATCTTCCACTTCGCCCGAACCCTGTCCGGCTGCGTCTTCGGCGACTGCGACCCCGCCCGCGACCTGCCCGTGCTCGCCGGGCACGTCCGCTCCGGGCGACTGGACCTGGGCGCGCTGGTCACCGACCGGATCGGTCTGGAGGAGGTGCCAGCGGCCTTCGAGGCCATGCTCGCCGGACGCGGCGGCCGGGCGCTGGTGGTCTTCTAGCGCGCCCGCCCCTGGCCGTCCTCCGCCTCCCCGGCCCGCCCCCGCTCCGGGAACCGGAGCGCCAGCCCGTCGACGAGGGCGCGCAGGCCCGTCTCGAAGGCGCCCTCGTCGACGCGCTGCTGGTGCTCGGCCAGTAGATGGGCCTGGTCCAGGTGCGGGTAGTCGCGCTCGTACAGCGCCGCGTCGTCGACGAAGCCGCGGGCGAAGGAGCCCAGCGCGGAGCCGGCCACGAAGTACCGCATCAGCGCGCCGATGCGGGTCGCGTGGGCGCGCGGCCATCCGGCGTCCAGCATCGCGCCGTAGACGGCGTCGGCCATCCGCAGCTGGCTGGGGCGCCGGCCCGGTCCCTGCGCCAGGTACGGGACGATGTTGGGATGCGCGCTGAGCGCCGCCCGGTAGGAGCGGGCCCAGGCCACCAGTGCCTCGCGCCAGTCGGTGCCGTTCTCGAACATCGACAGGTCGACATCGGCGCACACCGCGTCGGCCACCGCGTCCAGGATCTCGTCCTTGGTGCGGAAGTGGTTGTACAGCGACGGGCCGCTGACGCCCAGCTCGGCGGCGAGCCTGCGGGTGGACACCGCGGGCAGGCCCTCGCCGTCCACCAGCGCGAGTGCCGCCGCCACGATCCGCTCGCGGCTCAGCAGGGGGGTACGTGGGCGTGCCACGGATCACATCCTCGGGTCTCGTCCGGTATCTGTGAAGCTGTAACTAGCGCTGCTAGTTTATTGGGCGTGGATCTGGAGCTGTCTCAGGAGCAGGCTGCCGTACGGCAGCTCGCCAAGGAGTTCGTCGACCGGGAGATCGTCCCGCACACCGCCGAGTGGGACCGCGCCGAGAGCATCGACCGGTCCGTGGTGAAGTCCCTGGGCGACCTGGGCTTCCTGGGCCTGACCATCGACGAGGAGTACGGCGGGTCCGGCGGCGACCACCTGGCGTACTGCCTGGTCACCGAGGAGCTGGGGCGCGGGGACTCGGCCGTGCGCGGGGTGCTGTCGGTCTCCCTCGGCCTGGTCGCCAAGACGATCGCCGCCTGGGGGAGCGAGGAGCACAAGCGGCGGTGGCTGCCGGGCCTGTGCGCCGGCGAGGCGATCGGCTGCTTCGGCCTGACCGAGCCGGGCACCGGCTCCGACGCCGCCAGTCTCACCACCCGCGCCCGCCGCGACGGCGGCCCCGGCGGCGACTGGATCATCGACGGCACCAAGATGTTCATCACCAACGGCACCTGGGCCGACGTGGTGCTGCTCTTCGCCCGTACCGGCGCCGAGCCCGGTCACAAGGGGATCACCGCCTTCCTCGTCCCCACCGACACCCCCGGCCTGACCCGCCGGGAGATCCACGGCAAGCTCGGCCTGCGGGGCCAGGCCACCGCCGAGCTGGTGCTCGACGGCGTCCGCGTCCCCGACGACTGCCGTATCGCCGAGGAGGGCAAGGGATTCTCCGTCGCCATGTCCGCCCTCGCCAAGGGGCGCATGTCGGTGGCGGCCGGCTGCGTCGGCATCGCCCAGGCGGCGCTGGACGCGGCCGTCTCCTACGCCGCCGAGCGCGAGCAGTTCGGCAGGCCCATCGCCCGCCACCAGCTCGTCCAGGAACTGATCAGCGACATCTTCGTGGACGTCGACGCCGCCCGGCTGCTGACCTGGCGCGTGGCCGACCACATCGACCGGGGCCTGCCCTTCGCCACCGAGTCCTCCGTCGCCAAGCTCTACGCCTCCGAGGCCGCCGTGCGCGCCGCCAACAACGCCCTCCAGGTCTTCGGCGGCTACGGCTACATCGACGAGTACCCCGTCGGCAAGCTGCTGCGCGACGCCCGTGTGATGACCCTGTACGAGGGCACCAGCCAGATCCACAAGCTGCTCATCGGCCGCTCGCTGACCGGGGTCTCCGCCTTCTGACGTCCCGCGGCGCCCCTCCGGCGCCCGCTCCCTAAGCGGCTGCTCAGCAACCGTTGTATGGTGTTCGCCCGGTGGGACGAACGGGCGAGGTGCTGATGGCTGCGGAGACGGGAGCGGAGTCCGTGGAGAGCGCGGACGCCACGGACGCAGAGGACACCGAGGGCGCGGTGGAAGGCGCCGGGGAGTCGGACGACTCCTGGGGCGAGGTGGCCCCCGACGCGGCCCGGCGGCTGCTGCTGGCGGCCGTCGAGGCCTTCGCCGAGCGCGGCTTCCACGCGACCACCACCCGGGACATCGCCTCCCGCGCCGGAATGAGCCCCGCCGCCCTCTACATCCACTACCGCACCAAGGAAGAGCTGCTCTACCAGATCAGCCGGGTCGGCCACGAGCGCTCGGTGCGCATCCTCACCGAGGCCGGCAACAGCGCGGTGACACCCGCCGACCGGCTCGCCGCCGCGGTGCGCGCCTTCGTGCGCTGGCACGCCGAGCGCCACACCACGGCCCGGGTGGTGCAGTACGAGCTGAACGCGCTGGCCGAGGAGCACTACACCGAGATCGTCGCCCTGCGGCGGCGCAGCGAGGAGATCCTGCGCGGCATCCTTCAGGACGGGGTGGCCGCCGGGGACTTCACCGTCCCCGACATCCGGGGCACGGCCCTGGCCGTGCTCTCGCTCTGCATCGACGTCGCCCGCTGGTTCCGCTCGGGCGGTACGCGCACCCCCGAGGAGATCGGCGAGTTCTACGCCGGGCTGGTGCTGAAGATGGTCGGCGGCCCCGCGGGGGCCCCCCCGCGGGGCGCGTGAGCCCGGCGGACGGCGGGCGTCAGATGTAGTAGCGCACGACGCTCTCCGCGACGCACACCGGCTTCTCCCCGCCATCGCGCTCGACCGTCACCAGCGAGGCGAGCTGGACACAGCCCTCGCCCACCTCGGAGACCTCCGTGATCCGCGCGGTGGCGCGCACCCGCGAGCCGACCGGCACGGGGGAGGGGAAGCGGACCTTGTTCACGCCGTAGTTGATGCCCATGCGCACGCCCTCGACGCGGATCAGCCGCGGCACCAGCACCGGCAGCAGCGAGAGCGTCAGATAGCCGTGCGCGATGGTGGTGCCGAACGGGCCGGCGGCGGCCTTCTCCGGATCGACGTGGATCCACTGGTGGTCGCCGGTCGCGTCCGCGAACAGGCCGATCCGCTTCTGGTCGATCTCCAGCCAGTCGCTGGTGCCCAACTCCTCGCCGACAGCGGCCTTCAGCTCGTCGACCGATGTGAAAACCCGGGGCTCCGCCATCGAAGCTCGCCTCCCCAACCCTGCGTGGTGTCCGTGTGTCCGTGGTGTCGGTACACGCTACTAAGCGCTTGCTCAGCATGATCGGGGGTCTCGGGCATGTCAACGGCCGGGCCCGTCTCCCGCGTGGGGGTGCGGGGGGCGCCCCGGCGCGGGCGGGGCGGGCCGCGCGC
>NZ_JBXUOY010000311.1:0-5746 GCF_057196705.1 Streptomyces sp. ATLC9
GGGTCCCACCCTCGCCGACGCCGCCTCGGGCGTTCTGGTCGTGTGCTGCGCCGCGTGGGCGCTGCGCACCCGCGCGCGTCCGCTGGACGCCACGGCCGCCGCCGTCCTGGCGGCCCCGGCGGCCTGCCTGGCGCTGGCGGCCGTGACGGCCCAGGACCCCGTGGCCGGTCTCGCCGGCTTCGTCCGCCTGCTCCAGGTGTTCGTCCTGGTGCCGGCCGCCCTGGTGCTCACGCTGCGCTCGCGGCGGCACGCCCGGCTGGTCGCCCTCTCGCTGGTGGCGGTCGCCGTGGCGCAGGGCGCGGTCGGCGTCCACCAGTACCTCACCGGCACCGGCGCCTCGTACCAGGGGGAGAACGTCCGGGCGGTGGGCACCTTCGGCCCGACGGATGTCATGGGGATGGCCTCCGCCGTCTCCTGCGGCGTCGTCGTCGCCCTGGCCGCGGGACTCGCCCCGCCCGCCAGGGCCCCCCGGTGGCTGAGGCCCGCGGCGCTGGGCACCGCCGCCGCGCTCCTGGTGCCGCTGGTCCTCTCCTTCAGCCGGGGGGCGTGGATCTCCACCGCCGCCGCCTGCGCGGTGGTGGTGCTCCTGACCGGCCTGCGAGCCGCCCTGCGCACCGCGGCGGTCGTCCTGGCCGCCGCGGTGGTCCTGGTCGGCGGTCTCGGTATGGGCGGAGACCTCGTCGCCGAACGCGCCGCCAGCATCACCGAGGTCGCCGGAGAGCCCGACCAGTCCGTGACCGACCGCTACACCATGTGGGCCGCCGCCGCGGAGATCTGGCGCGAGAACCCGCTGACCGGGGTGGGCCCCAGGGGCTTCGCCGAGCACCGCGACTCCCACGCCTCCCTCGCGCTGTCCTCGGCGAGCGACACCGCCGGGGCCGGACAGGGCTTCCACCGCCAGCCCCTGCTGTCCCCGCACAACATGTATCTGCTCCTCCTGGCCGAGCAGGGGCTGGCCGGCGCCGTCGCCGTCGTCGGCGGCTGGGCGGCGCTGCTGGTGCTGGGTGTGCGGCGGCTGCGGCGGGCACGGGCGGCCGGACGGGGCTCCGACTGCGGACCGGCCGCGATCGGCCTGCTCGTCCTGGTCTGCGTCGACTTCCTCTACGCCGACATCGGCGGCCCCTCCACGGTGCTGACCGCCGTGGCGATCGGCCTGGCCGCCTGGTGGGCGCTGGCGCCCGCGGCGGTGCCCGGCGGAGCGGCCGGCCACCGCGCGCCAGGCGCGAAGGGGGCGTGCGTACGGTGAACACCGTGACCGGCGCGCCCACCGCGCCCCCGTCGCCTCCCGGACCCCCGGCCGTCCCCACCTCCGCTTCCGGCTCCGGTCCCGGCTCCGGATCCACGCGGGGCGGGCGGTTCGTCGCCCGGGCCGCCGCGGTGACCGCCGCCCTGACCGCGGCCGGCTCCTTCTTCGGCCTGGTACGGGACCAGACCATCGCCCACCTGTTCGGAGCGGGCAGTGAGACGGACGCGTTCCTGGTGTCCTGGACCATCCCCGAGTTCGCCTCGACGATCCTCATCGAGGACGCCATGGCGCTGGTGCTGGTCCCGGCGTTCAGCCTCGCGCTGTCGCGCCGCGCCGCGGCCCGCGAGGACGGCGCCGGCGGTCTCCCGGGGAGCCCGGCGGGACCCGTCGGCGACCCGGTGCGCGCCCTGCTGGCGGCCACGCTTCCCCGGCTGCTCCTGGCGCTGGCCTGCGCCGCCGCGGTCGTGGCGCTGCTGGCGCCGCAGCTGGTGGGCGCCCTCGCGCCCGGCCTGGCCGATTCCGGCCTGGCGGTGGACTGCACCCGGCTGACGGCCGTCACCGTGCTGGGCTTCGGAACCGCCGGGTACTTCAGCGCGGCCCTGCGCGCCCACCGCAGCTTCGTGCCCCCGGCGGCGATCTACTGCGCGTACAACGTCACCATCATCACCGTGGTACTGGGCCTGCAGGCCCGCTGGGGGGTGCGCGCCGCCGCGTTCGGGGTGGCCGCGGGCAGCCTGGCGATGATCCTGGTCCAGCTCCCGGCGTTCTGGCGGCGCCTGCCCGTACGCGCCGCCCGGGCCGTAAGCGCCCGCCGGGCCGCCGGGGCCGAACGTGCGCGCCGCGCCACGGCGCTGGTGGGCTGGGGCGTGGTCGTGCCGGTGGCCGTCTTCGCCCTCTCCCGCCAGTCGCAGGTGCTCGTCGAGCGCTTCCTGGCCTCCGGACTGCCGCCCGGCGCGATCTCGCACCTGAACTACGCGCAGAAGATCGCCCAACTGCCCATGACGTTCTCCCTGCTGCTGTGCACGGTCACCTTCCCCCTGGTCGCCCGTGCCATGGCCGACGGCCTGACCGAGCGGGCCCGGCTGCGCGTGGAGCGCGATCTGGCGCTGGCCGCGACGGTGGTGCTGGCGGGGGCCGCGTACGTGATCGCCTACGCCCCCCAGGTCGTCCAGCTCCTCTTCGAGCGGGGCGCCTTCGGCGCCGCGGACACCGCCGCCACCGCCTCGGTCATGCGCGTCTACGCCACCGGGCTGCTCGGCCACTGCCTGGCCGGTGCCCTGGTGCGGCCGTTCTTCGCCACCGCCCGGCCCGTCTGGTACCCGGCCGGCGCGATGGCCGTCGGCCTGCTGCTCACCGTCGCGGCCGGCGTCCTGGCCGCCCCCCGCTGGGGCGTCCACGGCATCGCCGCGGCCAACGCCGCCGGGATCACCGCCACCGCGCTGCTGCTCCTGCGCGGCCTGCGCGCCCGCGTCCTGCCCGTCCGGGTGCGCGCGGTGGCGGCCGGCCTGGGCCGACTGGTCCTGGCCGCGGCGGCGGCCACCGGGGCCGGTCTGGCCACCGCGCCGCTCCTGCCCTCCCCGCTTCCCACCGCCGTCGCCGGGGCGCTGATCGTCCCGGCCGTCTTCACCGCCGCGGCGCTCGCCGTCCGGGCGCCCGAAGTACCGCAGCTGCTCACCACCGTCACACGAAGGTTCCGCCATGTCCGCTGATCCGGCCCGCACGACCACCCCCGCCCCCGCCGCCTCGCCGCCGCGGCCACGGCCGGCGCGCCCCTGGGTGCTGATGTACCACTCGGTGGCCGAGCACACCGAGGACCCCTACAACGTCACCGTCTCGCCGGGCCGCCTGGACCGCCAACTGCGCTGGCTGCGGAGGCGGGGTCTGCGCGGGGTGGGGGTGGGCGAGCTGCTGCGGGAGAGATCGGCCGGACGGGGCACCGGCCTGGTGGGCCTGACCTTCGACGACGGGTACGCCGACTTCGCCGGGGAGGCCGTACCGCTGCTGCGCCGCCACGGCTGCACCGCGACCGTGTTCGTCCTGCCCGGCAGGCTCGGCGGCGACAACGCGTGGGACCCGCTGGGCCCCCGCAAACCGCTGCTGACCGAGGCGGGGATCCGCGCCGCGGTCGGCGCCGGCATGGAGGTCGGCTCCCACGGGCTGCTCCACCTCGACCTGACGGCGGCCGACGACGAGACCCTGCGCCGGGAGACCGAGGGCAGCCGCCTGCTGCTGGAGGAGATCACCGGACGCCGGACGGAGGGCTTCTGCTACCCCTACGGCACGGTCGACCACCGTGCGGTGCGCGCGGTGCGCGCGGCGGACTACGCGTACGCCTGCGCCATCGACCCCGGCCCGCTGACCGGCCTCCACGCCCTGCCCCGCGTGCACATCGGCGAGGGGGACACCTCGCCGCGACTGTACGCCAAGCGGCTGCTGCACCCCCTGCGGCGCCGGGCCCTGCCCAGCGGCCCCACCGCACCGGCCGCCGGATCCCTCACCGGGGCCGGACGGTGAGGGCGGCGCCCGCGGAGGGCCGTCCACCCGGGCCCGGGCCCCGGCCCTGGGCCCCGGCCCGGAGCCGGAGCGGGGGAGAGGAGGACCGATGAGGGTGCTGCACATCATCACCGGCCTCGGCGCCGGCGGCGCCGAGCAGCAACTGCGGCTGCTGCTGCGCCACCTGCCGCTGTGCTGCGACGTGGTCACCCTGACCAATCCCGGCGCGGTCGCCGACGGCATCGAGGCCGACGGCACCGCCGTCACCCATCTGGGGATGCGCGGCAACCGCGACCTGCCCGCCCTGCCGCGCCTGGCGGACACCATCCGAGCCGGGCGCTACGACATCGTCCACACCCATCTGTACCGGGCCTGCGTCTACGGGCGGATCGCGGCGCGGCTGGCCGGGACGCGCACCGTGGTCGCCACCGAGCACTCCCTGGGCGAGCGGCGGATCGAGGGCCGCCCGCTCACCCAGGGCGCCCGCGCCCTGTACCTGGCGACCGAGAGGATGGGCACCGCGACCGTCGCGGTCTCCACCACCGTCGCCTCCCGGCTGCGCCGCTGGGGCGTGCCCGGCTCCCGCATCCGGGTCATCCCCAACGGCATCGACGCGGCCCGGTTCCGCTTCGACCCCGTGGTGCGCGCGTCGGTGCGCACCCGCCTGGGACTGCCCGCGCACGCCCTGGTGGTCGGCGGCGTCGGACGGCTGGTGCCCGGCAAGCGCTTCGACATCGCGGTGCGGGCCGTCGCACAACTGCCCGGGGCCCATCTGGTCCTGGCCGGTGACGGCCCGGAACGCGGCAGGCTGCGCGAGCTGGCCGCCGGGCTCGGCATCGCCGACCGCGTACGGCTGCTGGGGGAGTGCGGGGGAGCGGTGGGGCGAGAGCCGGGCGCCGGTGAGGGGCGCCCGGACATCCCCGGGCTGCTCAGCGCCATGGACGTGTTCGTCTCGCCGTCGGCCGAGGAGGCCTTCGGGCTGGCCGTGCTGGAGGCGCTGGCGGCCGGGCTGCCCGTGCTCCACGTGACCTGCCCGGCCATCGACGAGCTGCCGCACTCCCACGCCCCCGGGGCGCACCGCGTCGAACCGGGTGTCGCGAACCTGGTCGCGGCGCTGCGCGAGCCGTCGTCGGTGCCGCCCGGCAGACGCCGGGCCCCGGCGTGCGAGGCCGTGCGCCGCTACGACGTGGCACGCGGCGCGGACCGGCTCACGGCCCTGTACGAGGAGCTCCACGGCCGTGCCCGCGCGCGACCGGCCGTACGTGCCGCGGCGCCCGCACCGCCCCTGCCCGCTCCGGCGGCTCCGGCCGTCCCGACCACCCCGACGAAGAGGTAGCACGCCTTGACCGAACCGCGCACGACCCAACCCCCCGCCGCGCCGCGCCGCGCCGGCCCGCTCGCCCGCCTCTCGCAGCCGTGGCGGGCGCCCGCACTGCCGACGCCGCCCGCCTGGTGGCCGCTGGCCCTGGGGATCCTGCTGGGACTGGCCGGCGGAGCGGCGTACGGCCTGCTCGCCACGCCCCGCTACGCCGCGACCAGTTACGTGGTGGTGGTCCCAGGTCCCGGAGCGGACTCGGCCTCCGCCCTCGGCTTCGCCCAGGCGTACGGCCGCGTCGCCACCGACAGCGCCGTCCTCGCCGAGGCGGGGAAGGCGGCGGAGATGCCGGTGGACGAGCTGCGCGACGCCGTGCGGTCGGCCACCTCCCCGGACGCGCCCATGGTGGAGATCACCGGGACCGCCTCCAGCCCCCCGCTGGCCGCCGCCGCCTCCAACGCGGTGGCCGACGCCCTGACCAGGACCGGCAACCGGGCCGCGAGCAGTACGGGAGTGCGGTTGTCGCTGTTCTCCCGGGCGCTGGACCCCGCCGAGCCCGCCTCACCCTCCGCGCCGCTCTCCGTCGCGGTGGGCGTCTGCGTGGGCGGGCTCGTCGGCGGCCTCGCGCTCCTGGCCGCCCCCCGGGGACGCCGCGAGCCGGGCCCCGTCGGCGTACCGGCCCCCGCCGGGGC
>NZ_JBXUOY010000312.1:0-5739 GCF_057196705.1 Streptomyces sp. ATLC9
CTTTCAGCGCCGATGGTACTGCATGGGGGACCGTGTGGGAGAGTAGGACGCCGCCGAACAATTTGTGAGGCCTCGGTCTCCGAGTTTATGACTCGGAGACCGAGGCCTTTTGTTTTGTGGCTCTGTGTCCTGTGCTGCCAGGATCCATGCATGGCGAACACATGGTCAGAGCGGTGCGCACTGACGACTGGCAGCGGTTGAGGGAGCTGTCGGCACCGATCCCCGGGCTTTGGCGTTCACCGCTCATGATGGAGTTGTTCAGGCCTCGCCACTGAGGGCTCAGAGGCGGCCGGCGGCCTTGAGTGCGAGGTAGGTGTCGGCCAGGGCCGGGGCGAGTTCATCGGGGGTGGCGTCCACGACGGTCACACCACGGCGGCGGAGCCGGGACCCGGTGTGACGGCGTTCCGCCTGGGTCCTGGCCGCGGCCGCGGCTCCGTAGACGGCGTCGAGTGTGCCGCGTGCGGCGGCCATCTCCTTGATGCGAGGGTCGGCGACGGACGCCACCACGACCGTGTGGCGCTGGGTGAGGAGCGGGAGCACGGGGAGCAGACCCTCTTCCACGGGGGAGGCGTCGAGGCCGGTGAACAGGACGACGAGCGAGCGCTGGGGGGCGTTGCGGAGGACGGTCGAGGCCATGCCCCGGGCATCGGACTCGATCAGTGCCGGTTCGAGTGGTGCCATCGTCGTGACCAGTGCGGGCAGCAGGTCATGGGCTGTACGACCCCGGAGCGTGGCGCGCATCCGGCGGTCGTAGGCCAGCAGGTCGAAGTGGTCGCCCGCACGGGCGGAGAGGGCTGCCAGCAGCAGGGCGGCGTCCATCGAGGCGTCGAGGCGCGGGATGTCGCCCACGCGGCCGGCCGAGGTGCGCCCGGTGTCGAGGACGGCCAGGATGCGGCGATCGCGTTCGGGGCGCCAGGTGCGGACGGCGACGCTGCTCCGGCGGGCGGTGGCGCGCCAGTCGATGGACCGGGTGTCGTCGCCCGGGATGTACTCGCGGAGACTGTCGAACTCGGTGCCCTCGCCACGGGTGAGGACGCTGGTGCGCCCGTCGAGTTCACGGAGGCGGGAGAGCCGCGCGGGAAGGTGCTTGCGGCTGGTGAAGGGTGGCAGGACGCGCACCGTCCAGGGGACGGAGTGACTTCCCTGGCGGGCGGCCAGGCCGAGCGGGCCGTACGAGCGCACGGTGACGCGGGCGGCGTGGTGGTCGCCGCGCCGGGTCGGGCGCAGCCGTGTGGTGAGAAGGCGGCGTTCCCCGCCGGGGACGGTCAGCCGGTGCCGGGAGGCGGCGATCTCGGCCCCGGAGGTCCAGACGCTGGGTGGCCAGGCGTCGCGGAGGTACGCGCGGAGCGGGCGTCCGGCGGGGTTGATGACGGTGAGCAGGACTTCGGCGGGTTCACCGAGTCGAACTGATGTATCACCGGAACGGGTGAAAAGGAGCTTTCGGACTGGCGCGGCGCGACCCAGGTCGTACAGGATTGCGAGCAGCAGGGGAATCTCGACGGCAAGTAGGCCGGTCCAGCTCGGAAGCAGGAAACCGACGAGAAGCGTGCCGAGGGCGGCGATGAGAGCGGTACGTCCGGTGAGAGCCATCGATCAGTCCGTGTCGCCTCAGCGGGGCACGGGGACATGGGCGAGCAGCGAAGAGATCACGCTGTCCGCGGTGACACCCTCCATTTCGGCCTCGGGGCGCAGTTGGACGCGGTGCCGCAGAGTGGGCAGGGCGAGCGCCTTCACATCGTCGGGGGTGACGTAGTCGCGTCCGGTGAGCCAGGCCCAGGCTCTGGCGGTGGACAGCAGTGCGGTGGCGCCGCGAGGTGAGGAGCCCAGGAAAAGCGAGGGGGATTCGCGGGTGGCACGGCAGATATCGACGACGTAGGCGGCGACATCGGGGGATACGGACGTCTTGGCCACAGCGGCCCGGGCCGCGTCCAGTTCCGCGGAACCGGCTACACGACGTACGCCGGCGGCGGTGAGGTCGCGGGGATCGAAGCCTTCCGCGTGCCGGGAGAGGACCTTGATCTCCTCTTCTCTGGAAGGCAGCGCCACCTGGAGCTTGAGCAGGAACCGGTCGAGCTGGGCTTCGGGGAGGGGGTAGGTGCCCTCGTACTCGACGGGGTTCTGGGTGGCGGCCACCAGGAAGGGATCCGGGAGTTCGCGTGCGGTGCCCTCGACGGTGACCTGCCGCTCCTCCATGGCTTCGAGCAGGGATGCCTGGGTCTTCGGCGGGGTTCGGTTGATCTCGTCGGCGAGGAGGAGGTTGGTGAAGACCGGGCCGGGCCGGAAGGAGAACTCTGCTGTGCGGTTGTCGTAGATGAGCGAGCCGGTGACATCGCTCGGCATCAGATCGGGGGTGAACTGGACGCGCTTGGTGTCGAGCTCGAGTGTGGCGGCCAGAGCGCGGACGAGAAGGGTTTTGGCGACGCCCGGGACACCCTCCAGCAGTACGTGGCCGCGGCAGAGCAGGGCGACGACCAGTCCGGTGACGGTGGCGTCCTGGCCGACCACGGCCTTGGAGATCTCTCCGCGCAGAGCCTCGAGGGCGGCGCGGGCGCTGTCTGCGGAGGGGGCGCTCACGGAGTGCGGTCCTTGTCTCTCGGAGATGGGGTGATACGGCGTTCGAGGAGGTCGAGTCGGTCGGCCAGCCGGACGAGGGCTTCATCGTCGGTGGGAGCCGGGCCGAACAGAAGGCTGTGGACCTGGGCGCCGTCGTCCCCGGTGCGGGCGGCGACGGCCGGGCACAGAGCCTCGGAGCGGTGGGCCTGCGCGGTGGGCACGCCGGCGAGAGGGGCGACCCGGGTGCGGGTCGCCGAGCGCAGTGCTTCGGCGGCGCGTTCGCGCGCGCGGGCCCGGTGGTAGAGGCGGGCGCGGCCCTCGGCCGCCTCGGAGGCCGGGACGGTCACGGGCAGCCGTTCGGGGACGAGGGGGCCGAGGCGCCTGGCCCGCCAGAGTGCGGTGAGGACCGCGGCGATGGCGAGCTGGAGGGCACCCCACCTCCAGCCGGAGGGGATGAGGTCGTAGAAGCTCTTGTTGCCGCCGTCGGTGGCGGTGGCGTTGTCCAGGGAGGGGAGGTACCAGACCAGATGAGGCCGGGAGCCGAGGAGTTGCAGGGCGAGGGAGGCATTGCCGTGGTCGTCGAGACGGTGGTTGTACAGCAGGTCCGGGGCACCGAGCACCACGGTGTCGCCGTCGCCGGTTTCCGCGGGGATACGCAGCAGGGTGGGCAGTTCGCCGCTGTGGTAGCAGTCCTCGACCGGGGTGGCGGAGGTGGTGTAGGTGATGCCGCCGAGTTCGGCCGCGCCCGCGCGCCGGGCGTAGGGGGCGTCGCAGCCGGGGCGGAGCACCTCGACGGCGGCGGGCTCCACGGCGCGTACGTCCGGGGCCAGGGTGCCCAGCGAGGCGGGGCCCGGGGCCAGCAGGACGGTGCGGCTCCCGCTGCCGGAGGCGGCGCCGCGCAGTGCGGACTGCTGCCGCGCGCTGAGCAGGTCGGGGTTGGCCACCAGCAGTGTGGTGTCGGGGCCCATGGCCTCGGTGGCCTCGGCGACGCCGGTGGCGACGGTGGTGTCCACGCCGCGGTCGGCGAGGAGTTCGGCGGTGGCGCGACTGCCGTAGCGGTCGGCGGAGCGCGGGTCGAGCAGCCCGTGCTGCTCACCGGAGCGGAGGGCGGCGATGACCAGGCCGGCCAGCGCCAGGACGGCCGCTGCCAGCAGCAGACCGCGGGCATGCCGCCACAGTTGGCGTGCGGTGGGCGATACCGAGGTGGCCGCGTCGGTGGGCGGGGTGGGTGGTGCGGTCGTCATACGGCGCCTCCGCCGGGGGGCGCGGAGGTGGGAAGGCCGCCGGTGAGACGGGGCCGGCTGCGCCGGACGGTGTCGTCGAGGTCCCGCAGCCGGAGATACGCGGCCTGGTCGGCCGGACGCCCGGCGTATGTCACCTCGTCGAAGGCGAGGGCGGCTGCGTACAGGGCCGCGGTGTGGTCCGGGAGAACCCGGGCGGCTTCGGTGGCGGCCTCGTCGGCGGTGCGGCCGGGGCGGGGGTCGAGCAGGGCGCGTTCCTCCAGGGAACGGACGAGAGCGCGCGTCCTCTCCTGGAGTGCTTCGCTCCAGCGGGCGGCGGAGGCGTGCCGCTCGGCCGCGGTGCGGTGCTCGTCGGCGCTGCGCGGGCGGTCGCCGAAGAGTTCGCCGCGTCCGGCGGATCCGGGTGCGCGGCGCGGCGCGCCCATGCGCAGCCGCAGGCCGATCAGGAAGAGCGCGACAAGCAGGGCGAGGACCGTGAGACCGACCCAGCCGCCGGGCGTGGCCCCGGCGGCGGCGTCGAGGAGGTCGCCGATCCGCTCCCACACCCAGTCGAGGAGGCGCCGCAGCAGGCTCGGGTCGTTCTCGTGGTACATGGGCTTGGACAGTTCGTCCTCGGCGGCCTCGCGTGCCGGGACACGCGGGACCGTCACCGGTGCCCCGCCGTCGGAACCGTCCGTGCGCACGCCCGCGGACCGCTTCATCACATCAGTTTCCCGGAGCGGGGTCGTCGGTGCGCCCCTCGTGGCCGGGGACTCCCGCGGCACGGGCGAGTTCGAGGTCGAGGGCCTCGCGGCGAATGCGCTGGTCCATGTAGAGGAGGGCCGTGACGCCCGCGCTGATCGGGAGGGTGATGGTGGAGGCGAGGACCGCGCCGATGCCGACGACGATCAGGTATGTCCAGGTGATCTCCGCGACGCCACCGGAGACGAGGGTGTCGATGCCGTCGCCGCTCAGCACGGGGGCCAGGAAGGAGGCGGGGAGCTGGATGATCATCCCGACCGTGAAGACCAGCACGACGGTGAGGAGCTGGATGCCGAAAATGCGCCACCATGAGTTCCGCACGAGCTTGGCGGAGCGCCGGAGGGAGGCGAGGACGCCCTGCCGCTCCAGCATGAGGGCGGGCGCGGAGAGGCAGTAGCGGACCCACAGCCAGACGGCTGCCACGGTGCCCGCGAAACCACCGAGGAGGCCGATTCCCACGCCGGCTGCTTCCGAGCCCGCCGCGCCGAGCAGAATGCCGGGCAGGAAACCCAGCAGGAAACCCAGCAGGAAACCCAGCAGGAAACCCAGGACGACCGCTCCGGTCACGATCGCTCCCACCAACAGCGTCAGTCCGAGCAGACGGGCGAGTTGCGGCCGGGAGTCGCGCCAGGCCTCCCCCATGGACACCGGTCGGCCCAGGACGGCGCGGCTGACCACAACGGTGAGCATCGCGGTGGCGACGACCATGCCGATCAGGGAGGCCAGCATCTCGACGCCCAGGGCGCTGAACGTACCGCTGAGGGCGTCCAGCACCTCGTCCCTGGTCGGTTCGGCCTCGGTCTCCAGTGCCCGCAGACCGCTGTTGTCCCGCATCCAGATGCCGGTTGCCACGGTGGAGGCGAGCTGGATCATGATCGCTACCGCGAGCGATATGCCCAGGGCCGTCCGCCAGTGGGCCCGTGCGGTGGAGACCGCTCCGTCCAGGATCTCGCCCACACCCAGAGGGCGGAGCGGAATGACACCGGGCTTGGCGGCGGGCGGCTGGTTCCAGTTTCCCCAGCCGCCCCCGCCCGGCGGCGGAGGCGGGGGAGCGCCCCAGCCCTGCGGGGCGGAGGGCGGCTGCTGCGGCGACCAGTTCGTGGGCTGCCGCGGCGTGGCCTTGTCGGTGGGCGCCTTGCCGGCGGGGGGGGGGGGGGGGGGGGGGGGGCGCCGCGCGCGCCCGGCGCGGGCGGGGCGGCCGGCG